>CAZPTG010000051.1:0-12478 GCA_964589355.1 uncultured Spirochaetaceae bacterium | reverse complement strand
TATTTATAAATTTGTTTTGCTATTTAAATAATATACCATTGGAATAAATCTTATTCCATTAACAACTTTCTCATTAGATATATCTATAAAACCTAGATGATGATAAAATTTAATTGCATAAGGAGATGAATTTACACTAATTTTATTATTTTTTATATTTTTTTCACAAAAGTCTTTAGCAACTTGAAAAAGTTGTTTTGCAATACCTTTTCTATGATATTTTTTATCAACAAAGAGCAGACTTATATGATTAGTGTTTCTTAGGGCAATTACCCCAACTAAAAGATTATCATTATAACATCCCCAAAATATAATTTCATTTTTCTCATATTTTTCAATAATTTTATGATAAGAAATAAAAGTACAAAATTCATTTTGCCCTTTTTTTGATAAATTAGGAGCTGAAAATTCAAAAAAAACTTTTTCTATTAATTTAATTGCATCATAAATATTATTTTTTTCTAATTTTGCAATTTTCAAAACTTTTTCCCTTATTTTCTAGAATAAACTATTTTCGTTTTTTATAAGTTGAACTTACAACTTGATTCAATAAAACTTCACTTTTTACTAATTCAAATTCAATAGAATTATCAATATTACCAAATAAAGGCACCCCACTGCCTAAAATAATAGGAATAGTAGTCAAAATCATCTCATCAATCAAATTTGCTTTTAAAAACTTTTGAATAGTAAAACCACCATCAATATATATATTATAATAACCTTTATTATTTAGATATTTAACAATATCTTTTGGACTTTTATTTAAAATAAATACATTTTCACCATGGTTTTCAAAAACATTTTTTAATTTAGAGGATAAAACAAAAACAGGTTTTGTATATGGCCAATCGATAGAAAAACTTAATACAGTTTCATATGTTCTTCTACCCATAACAATAGCATCTATACCCTCTAAAAAATTATTGAAACCAATATCTATATTATTTGGATTATCAATAATTTCTAAAAATTCAATACTATTATTTTTATCTGCAATATAATTATCAATACTTTCTGCAATGTAAACAATATTTGCCATAATTTTCCTTTTAAACCTCACTTGATATTATATCACCAATTGCAAAAAATACAAAAATTATTATAATTTGACTTTAATTAGTTTAATTTTATCACTTGAATTATTTAAGACTTTTTGTATTTAAACACCCAAATTATCTCTAATTATTTATTGAAATTTAAATAATAATAACAATAACATTTGTTCTTGCTAAGTCTTATTATCAATTGATTGCTCACATGATTTGTAAATTAGTGCTTATTAATTTTGTCCCATTTTTTATAATTATAGTCATTCAATTTTTTAAAAATTATTCACAGTTACTATATATCTTATAATTATATTTTAAACTTTCATAATGCTAATCTGTTATTAAAGTATCTATTGAGACAAAAATATGATAATTAGGATATTGCTTTTGTAAACGTTTGACAATTGAATCTCTGAGAGCTAATTTATCTTCTACTTTAAAATCGATAACAATATCAAAAGATAGTTGCTTAGCTTCAAAATTTATATAGAAGGCATGCATTGATAATATACCCTCAATAGAAACAACATATGAATTTATACTATCTTCTATTGCTACAACTTTTGAATTTTTTTTATTAGTTGCATAAACACCAAAAGTTAAAAGAATTTTATATTCATCAAACATATTCATTCTTAGTTTTCTAGTTAACTCGAATATTTCTTTTGTTGTTATCAATTCATCAATTTCAATATGAACTGATCCAATCATAGTTTCAGGGCCATAGTTATGAAGTATTAAATCATAAGCACCAATTACTAAATCTTCTTCTTTTATCTTTGCTTTTATTTCTTTTGACAAATTACCATCAATTCTAGAGCCTAGTATTCTATCTAATGTATCACTAAGCATATCCCAACCAGCTTTAATTATAACTAAAGAAATTAGTGCACCAATAATACCATCTATATTTATATTCCAAATTAGGGTTAATAATGCAGAAAATAAAGTAGCAGCTGATACAATAGAATCAAAAAGAGCATCAGAACCTGATGCTATAAGTGCACTAGAATTTACACTTTTGCCAATTTTTTTAGTATATTTGCCTAAAATTAATTTAGTTATAATAGCTATTACAATAAATACAAGCATTAATGGAGTATAAAAAGAAACACTAGGATTAATAATCTTCTCAATTGATTCAATTAATGAAGTAGCCCCTGCAAAAAAGACAATTGATGAAACAATTAAAGCACTTAAATATTCAATTCTTCCATGACCCATCGGATGATCAATATCAGCAGGTTTTAAAGCTAACTTTAAACCTACAATTGTAATTATTGACGACATAGCATCACTTAAATTGTTAATTGCATCCATAATTATTGCAATAGATGAGGATAGTAATCCAATAATAATCTTTAGTAATGAAAGTAATATATTTGTAATTATTCCAATTACACTAGTTCTTACAATTTGTTTATCACGTGGTAGTTCTTTTTCCATACTAGGTATTATCCTTTTTTCTTAAAAACTTAAATTATTATCCACAATTTTTAAAAGAAATTCTATACTTCAAAAAATATAACAATAGTATATTTTTCATTCAATTTAAACTTAAATTGCAAAGTTATATTCATATATTATCTTTTCATGTGGGAAATCAGTATCATCTCAATATACAATATCACAAATATTCTTTGCAATAATTCTACTTTTATCAAAAAGAAATAATCATATCTCTCTTGCTAATATAGAAGAAAACCTAATAGCTGAAGATACTACAAAAAGTATTTTATATATTAATAGTGAATATTTTAATTTTTTCTACGATAAAAATCTTTTTATACTAGATCTTATTAAACTAGCTAGTTTAATAAAAATACTAGTAGAAAATGAATATAATGATAATTTTACTTTGGAAAAAACTTGCATATTATTCAAAAAAATTAAATATATAATAAAATGGAGCAATAATGCGAAAAAGTTTACATTTGCTCCTTATTATGTTATTAAATTATTATCAATTAACAAAATCTATACTATTTTTTTTTTACAATACATCTTTTTGCAATATAAACAATATTTGCTATAATTACTCGTATTTAAACCCCACCTGCTGTTATTGAGCCAATTGCAAGAAATACAAAAATTATTATATCTTGAATTATATGAAGCAGAAAAGCGTAAACAAAACCTTTAGACTCAATCATACTCTTTGCAATAATATAACCAAGAAAAGTTGCAAGCAAAACACCAATTATACCATACGGTACACCATAGAAATGTATAATTCCAAAATATACTGATGAAATCCATAGAGCTTGATCAGATGTTAGTTCATTTTTTAGAGTTGATATTATTGCTGCTCTAAAATTAAGCTCTTCATATAAAGAATTAATTGCAGCAAAAATTAAAATAAGTGGAAAAATTGGCAATATTTTTATTATATTCTCTTTACTAGGTATTCCCCCAGCAACAAATAAAAATATAATTAAGCCAAGAGTCATATAAATACCAAATTGTAATGCAAACTTTCTCCAAGGAATAGGATTTTTTACCATACCTTTTATTGGCATAGCAATAGCTCTTAAATCTCCCTTTACCAAAAAAAAGTTTGATCTCTTTTTTAAGATTTTTAACAAAACAAAGAACATTATAAAAGCCTTAATTAAATTAATAATTTGATATGAAGCTAAAGCTTGTGTAAAAGATTTATTTACACCGCCAAATAAATTATCATATATTTCAATATTTTGTAATATTTCACCAAGGTAATTTAATATTGTAATTACACTGAGCACTATGATAAAATTACGAAGATAGCTCAATTGCTTTATCTTAAAGCTAATTAAATAAACAAATACCATAAATATTATACGAATTTCTTGTAGATTAGAAACTTCAATCTTAATTAATTCTTTTATTATTACTTCTGGTAAGATTGATACGATTAACATAAAAAACCAGGCAATGTATACAGTTTTTTTCAATTTGTTTTTTTTCACTTTATCCTCAAATCAATTTAATATAGATATCAAGTTATTTATTTAAATAAAATATTCACTCAATTTTATTAATTATTCTTCACCATCATATATTTTAGCAACTCTGCCAACTTGATTAGAAACTAATCTTACTTTTATCCCATGGGGATGATTCGAAGAATTTGTTAATATATCCTTTACAATTCCATCTGTTAATTTTCCACTTCTTTGATCTTGTTTTAAAACAATAGCAACTTTTAAACCCGCTTTTATATTTTTCCTTAAATTTCCATTCATAATTCACCTCTAAAGTGATAGTATTCTTTATTTGTATTGTAGTAAATAAATAAAGAAAAAAAATTCTAATTAACAAAATAAAATTAGTTACATAATTTAAGTTTGTGTTATAATAAAAACATGATTAGAAAATTAAGATTTAGTGGATTATGGTATCCAAGTGATAAAGATGAATTATTAAAACTTGTAAAAACTACACCACAAAATGATAATAATTCTATTTTAGGAGTAGTCCCTCATGCAGGGCTTCACTACTCTGCTTCTTTAATAAAACTTTTTTTCACAACATTATCTTCAAATATTAATAAAATATTATTATTAACACCATCTCATTATTATAGACTAGAAGAAAACACTATTGGAAGTGGAAAGTTTGAAAAGTTTGAAACCCCATTTAATGATATTGAAGGGTTCAATCTTTCTATTTTTGAAAAAGGATATGAAAAAGCAACTGAGAGAGAACATGCTGTTGAAATGATATTACCTTTTATTGCTCAATTAAATAACATTAAACTCTGTTGTGCTCATGTTAATGAATTTAATGATTTAAGTATAATAAAAACTTATGCAAAAAATATATTATCTCAAGTTGATGATAAAACTGCAATAATTGCTAGTAGTGATTTCACCCACTATGGATCAAATTTTAGTTATACCCCATTTGGCTCTAAAATAACTAAAGAGGTAATAAGCAAAGTTTCAAAATATGATAAAGAAATTGCAGAGCATCTTATAAAAGGTGATATAAATAGTGCAACAAGAATTGCATATAAAGATAAAGCTACAATTTGTGGTTTAGCACCTATGCTGATACTAAGTGAAATCGCTAAGTTAAAAAATCTAAATGGAGAAATTTTAGGTCAATCTAATTCTATAGAAAAACCAATTTATGATAATAATTTTGTTTCTTATTTAACACTTGCATGGAGAGAGAAAAATTGAAAATTGAAGATAAAACATTATTGAAAGATTTATCAAAAAACACTTTAGCTAAAGCTTTAGACTTACCATATAAATATATAGAAGCAACACATATAAATCAAAAAGTTGGGGCTTTTGTTACATTAAAAGAAAGAGGCAATTTAAGAGGTTGTATTGGTTACATTTTTGGAATAAAACCACTATATCAAGAAATAATGGATTTAACAATTGAAGCTGCATTTGAAGATTATAGATTTCAAGAAGTAAAAAAAGAAGAATTTAATAATATTGAAATAGAGATTTCAATATTAAGTGAGCCCAAAGTAATAGATAATTTATCACAATTTCAATTATCAAGAGATGGAATCATTTTAACTCGAGATTATCATAGAGCAGTATTTTTACCTCAAGTTGCAGATGAAATGGGTTGGAATAGAGAAGAATTATTTTCTGCATTATGCAAAAAAGCAGGATTATTATCTAATGCATATAAAGATAATGATATAGATTATATGACATTTCAAGCTGAGGTATTTTAATGAGATGCAATTTTTGCTATCGAGAATGTGATATAAAAGAAGGGGAAAGTGGATATTGCAAAGTTAGAAAAAATATTAAAAACAAAATAGTATCTATTAATTATGGTCATATAGAAGCTTTATCAATTGATCCTATAGAAAAAAAGCCTCTTTATCATTTTTTACCTGGAACAAAAACATTATCAATAGCTCAAGCAGGATGCAATTTTAGATGTGATTTTTGTCAAAACTGGCAACTATCACAATATGTTAAATCAAAAAATTATAAATATATATCACCAAAACAACTTATAAGTTTAGCAAAAAAATATAACACACCCTCCATTAGTTTTACATATTCAGAGCCTATCGTTTTTCAAGATTATGTCATTGATTGTGCAAAGATAGCAAAAGAAAATGATATAAAAACAATAATGGTTACAAATGGTAGTTTTTCAAAAGAATCAAGAGAAAAAATTGCACCGTATATAGATGCATTTAACATCGATTTAAAAGGAGATAGTGAATATTATAAAAAGGTGTGCAAAGGAGAGTTAAATTCTGTCCTTGATTCAATTAAATATTTTAGTAAAAAGGCTAATCATCTAGAAATTACAACTCTTATAATTGAAACAATGCATAATGAGACAATAATAAATTACTTAGCTTCAAAACTGAGTGAATACAATGTTAAAGTTTGGCATTTAAGTAGATTTTTCCCAAATTATAAAATGGAAAATACAAAAGAAACGAGTGAAAAATATTTATATAAAATGATTAATGTAGCAAAAAATAATTCAATCCCATTTATTTACGGTGGAAATACAAATAAAGAAAATCCAACAATTTGCCCAAATTGTAAAAAGATATTAATTACTAATCATAATATAGATAATAAGATAGAAATTGAAAAAAATATTATTAACAATAGATGCAAATACTGTAATTCAAAGATATATGGCTCTTTTCATTAAAAACTTATATTATTATAAACATATTTAATTAATAATAAAACAAATAAGAGATTGTCAAAAAAGACGGACCAGTTTAAATATTCCTAATGATTTCTATTTAAAAATAAAGTATAATAACAATAATAATTGAGGATATAAAATGAAAGTTCTACACACTAGTGATTTACACATTGGGAAAAATCTACACAAACATAAAATAAATTTTGCACATGAGCATTATTTTGAATACTTAATTAACACAATAATTGATGAAGAAATAGATTTATTATTAATAAGTGGTGATATATTCGATACAACATATGTAAGTGTCTCAACACAAAAAATATTTTACAATTTTTTAGAAAGCCTATCTAATATAAAAACATTAAAAGATACAGTTATAATAAGTGGTAATCATGATTTAGCTTCCATGCTAGATTTAGCTACACCCTTTATAAAATTAAAAAACATCCACATAATTACATCAATTGAAATTGAAGATCAAATATTTATCCTAAAAGAAAATGATATCCCCTACTGTAATATTGTAGCAATTCCTTTTTTACGAGAGAAAGATATAAAACCAACACTAGATTCAAATAATATAATAGATATAAAAAAAGAATTAGAAAATGCACTAATTAATCATTATAAAAAAGTTGATAAATACATAGAAGATAATTTAGATTTATCACTACCAACAATTTCTCTTATGCATCTCTTTGCTACAGGAAATAATAGCACTACCCAAATAGAGGGCGAGAACAACAGAGACATATATGTTGGTAAATTAAAAAGTATTAATGCTAATACATTTTCTAAAAACATTGATTATTTCGCTCTTGGTCACATACATAAACCTCAAATAGTCAATAAAGATGAAAAAATAGTTTACTCAGGATCCCCACTAACTCTTAATTTTGGAGAAAAATCTGAAAAGCAATTAGTAATATTAGATTTCAAGGGAAAAACCTTTACAAAAAAGATAATAAAACTGCCGAAATTCTTAAACCTTAAACAAATAAAGGCTAAAAGTATAGAAGATATCAAGGAGAAATTATCTAAAGTAGATAAAGATATAATAGTTGATTATAAAGAAGATCCAATCTATCTAGAGATAGTTTATAAAAGTAAAACAATTGAAAATGCAATAAATGAAGAGATAGATGCTTTTTTAAAAACTTTAGACAATCATTTTATAACTTTGATAATAAGAATTGAGGGGAAACTAACCAAAAGTGAAACTTTTAATAAAAAAGTATCCTTAGAAAATCTAACACCAAGACAAATCTTTGATATGAGCTTTAAAGACGTAGAAACTGGAAGAATTGAGGATGAGGACGTTTTTGATTTGTTTAACAAAGTAGTTAAAGAAGTAGAGGCAAAATAAAAAATGAAGATACACAGTTTAAAATTTGAAAATATAAACTCACTTAAGGGTAAATGGGAAATAGATTTTGATAATCCTGAACTTAGTAGAGAAAACATTTTTTTAATTACAGGAAAAACAGGTAGTGGTAAATCATCAATCTTTGATGCAATAACACTAGCTCTTTATGGAGAAACTACAAGACAAGGTAAAATAACAGGAAATTCTAATGAACTAATGAATAAACATAGTGGTGAGTGCTCTTCTGAGGTAGTTTTTTCAACAAAAGGTGTGAAATATAAAGCAACATTTAGACAACACAAAGCAAGAAAATCCCCTCTTGGAAACCTTAGAAATAAATCTCAATCACTTATAAATCTAAAAACAGAAGAAAATTTAGTATCTAAGACAAACAAACTTGAAGAAGTTATAGAAAAAATAATAGGTTTAAACTTTAAGCAATTTAGTAAAACAGTAATGCTTGCTCAAGGAAGTTTTGATAAATTTCTAAAAGCAAAAGCTGAAGAAAAAGCAGATATATTAGAGCAAATAACAGGAACTCAAATATATTCTGAAATTAGTAAAAAGGTATATCAGCACGAAAAAGAAGAGAGTATTATCCTTGAAAGCTTAAAACAGCAATTAGGTGATATCATATTATTAAGCGATGAAGATATAGAATATAAAAACAAAGAAATAGAAAAATATAATAATGAAATAATAAATATAAATAAAGATCTAAAAACACTAAATACTGTAATTCAATATTATGACAAATTAAAAGATTTAAAGATAAAAGAAAAATCATTAAATAAAATTAAAGAAGAGCTAAATCAAGAAGAAATTAAATACAAAGAACAATGCTCTAAGCTAGATAATTTTAATAAAACTAAAAAAATCATACAATTGAATAACGATTTTAATAGAGCAATAGAACATATAGTTCTTGAAGAAAAAGAGTTAGATAACCTTGATAATAAAGATAAAAAAGCAAGAGAGAAAAAAAATGAGTTAAAAGAAAAAGATGATACACTTCGAAAAGAAAAAGATAAAGAAGAAACTCTATTAGATAATTTAAATTTAATAATAAAAGATGTTAGAAAATTAGATGAAAATATAAACAACAATAGTTCTAATATTAAATTAATTAATAATAATTTATTTAATAAAGAAGATAATTATAAAAAACTTATAAATTCAATAAATGAAAACAAAGGAAAAAAAGAAAATAAAACTTCTAAATTAATTGAAGCAAAAAACTATATTGAAAAAAATAAATATTTAAAAGAATATGATAATAAGCAAGAAACAATTTTAGATAATTTAGATAATTACACAAAATTAGATTCTAAAATAAAAGATCTCTCATCAACCTTACAAAAAGAAAAAAATAAGTCACAAAATTTATATAAAACCTTTAAAGAATGCAAAAGTATATTTACTCAAATAGATAAAGAAGTATCAGCATTAATAAAAGAAAAAGCTTCATATAAATACACTTATGAAGAAGTATCAGATTTAATTAGTGAAAAAAAAGATAAAATTTCTAAACTAGAATTAGCTTTATCTAATTACAAAGAATATTTTAAAAACGAAACTTTTTTAAATGATAAGATTTGTGAAGAAACAAAATTTGAGGAAAAATCCCTTAACTATCAACAAAAGCTAAAAGATCAACAAAGAATAATAGATTTAGAAAAAGAAATCATTGGACTTAAAAGTTATACTCATCTCATAAAAGATAATAATCCCTGCCCTCTTTGTGGAGCAAAAGACCATCCAAATATTGCTAAAGGTGATACATCAAGACTAGATGAAGCAAAAAAAAGCTATGATATTCTTTTAAAAGAACATGCTGCTTTATTAACTGAAATATCTAATTTAACATCAGATATTCATGCTCTTAAATACAAAAGAGACCAATTTGAAATAGCATTGAGTGATAATGGATTAAATAAATTATATTTAAAGGATGAATACAATGATAAGATTTCTAAAATATTAATGAATTCAAAAAATGAATTAGATAGCCTTTCTAAAGAACAATCTAAGATAAAAGAGTTAGGCAAAAATATTTCAGATAAAACTCCTAAGCTTGAAGCAGCTAGAGCAAATTTAGCTATCGCTGAAAAAGAAAAAAATAACAATGAATTTAATCTAGATGAATTAGAGATAACAATAGAAGAAGATAAAAAGTACTTAAATAAGATCTCAAAAGAACTTGATAAATTTATTATATCTAAATCTTATAAAGAATTAACAAACCTTTTTTATCAATTCAATGAAAATAATAATACAATAATTACTATTTCCTCTGATATAGAAGATTTAAATACTACAATAAAAAGAGATGACAAAATAAAAATTGATTTAGATTATCAAATTAAAAAATTAAAAGAAGAAAAAAATGAATTAGAAAATATAAACATAGAATTAATAAAAAAAAGATTTTATTTATTTAAAGAAAAGGATTGTGATAAAGAACTTGAAATACAAAATAAAAAAGTAAAAGATATAAATAATTTAATTAAAAAAAATAAAGAAGCTCTAACACCAATTGAAGAGGAATTAATTAAATTAAAAGAACAAAAAAATCAAAAACAAACAAATATAAAGGATTTAAAGTACAAAATAGAAGAATTACAAAAAGATATAGAGAAATTATTAAAAGAGAATAATATTGAATCCCTAGATATTGCACTATCCTACAATATTGAAGATAACGATCTTATAAGATTAAAAGATGATATAAAACAATATGAAAAAAAAGAGCTTGAATATAATACATTGTTAAAAGATATAAATAAGTCAAAATTAGAATTAGAATCTCAAAAAATTGATGAAAGTGAAGAGACTGCAATTCAAAAACAAAAAGAATTACAATCAGAAAGAGATGAAGATATAACTCAAAAAACAATAATTGAGCAAGAAATTAAAACAAATAATGAAAATATTAATAAATTCAAAGCAAAAGATGAATTAGTAAAAACTCAGCAAAACAATCTAAATAAGTGGAAAATATTAAATACAGCAATAGGTAGTGCTGATGGAAAGAAATTTAAAACAATAGCTCAAGGAATAACACTAGATTATTTAATAAATAATACAAATAATAAGCTAGAAGAATTATTTGCAAGATATGAATTATATAGAATATGCGATGACAATAAAATTTCCTTAGATTTAGGTGTAATAGATAAATACAGTGCTGCAATTAAAAGACCTGTGAGCAATTTATCAGGTGGAGAAACTTTTATAATATCTTTCTCTCTGGCTCTTGGTTTAAGTGATTTATTAAATAAGAAAGTATCAATTGAAACCTTGTTTTTGGATGAAGGCTTTGGAACTCTAGATGAAGAAACTCTTACGAGTGCACTAGAAGCAATTGATAATTTAACAAAATCAGGTAAAGTAATTGGATTAATATCACATGTTACACTACTCCATGATAGAATTAGATCTCAAATCAAAGTTCAAGAAAATGGAGATTCGACTTCCTCTTTAATAGGTCCAGGCATTAGCAAATAAATAAAATATTTTTTATATATTATTAGACTATTCAATATATTGAGTAGTCTTTTTTATTTGCTTTCATTTTTTAAATTCGTTATAACAACTTAATTTTAATCGATATTTTTTTATCAATTAAAATATCAAAAAAATTGCTTATAACATTTGTATAATTTTGTGTATATGTAAATTTTTATTATATTTATTCTATGAATATTTTTTCATACTTAATAAATTTTTAGACATCCATATTTTATAAATAACCTAAAATAACAATTTATAATTTATTTTAATATATTATATACATTTTTTTTTAAAATAAATTTATAATTTGTATTTGCATATATATAAATATACTATGAATATACGCTCTTTATGTAATCAAATTTATTACATTAGCTATTTTAGTACTTACTTTATATAAGTAAGTACATTAATTTTATAAAAAATAAAAATTTTATTTATAAATAACCTATTTACGTTATTTATATCAATTTATACTTTAATTAATTTTACTAGACATATAAGTAAATTGAGCATATAATTGAACAAAAGCAAAATTTAAAAAAGAACTATATAGAAGGAACGTTAAATGAATACCACACCATTTACACTATGCAGAATAAAAAACAAAGAAATAATGAGTTTTTATGTAATGTATAGAGATCCAATTACAAATAAAAGAGGAACTAAAAAGAGTATTGATAAATTAAAAAGAATGCTTAATTTAGGCTTTGAACATGTATCTCGGCTAGAAGAAGCTACAATTATTGCTCAAAAAGCACTTGATGAAGATATAATATTTAATTCAAAAAAAGAACAAAACTTAAAAAAATATTTATTAAATTTTTTTGATTTTGACAAAAGCCCTTATTTTAGTAGAAAAATATTATTAGATAAAGATTCAATCTCACCTGATTATGTTTCTACA
>CAZPTG010000050.1:0-12514 GCA_964589355.1 uncultured Spirochaetaceae bacterium | reverse complement strand
AAGTAAATAATGCTTAACTTTATTAAAATCATTAAAATCTGTTGAATTTTCTTTATTTGCGATAAAGGTTTGACTTTTATTCAATTCATTATATTCTATAATGCTTTTTTCTAAATATTCAGGTAGAAACATAGTTTCCCATGTTGTGATTTTTCTATCACAATCTTTACCTAAAAAACTATTAAGTACCCAATTTACAAAACGAGAATTATATAATTCTTTAGTTGATAAATTTCTAAAAGTAAGAGAAGTATATTGATTTGTTGCCCACTTTTTAAAATCACCATTTTCAGTCCAATTTATTATATCTCTAATTCGAGTTGCACAATTATCATAATAAAAATCATACAAATATGTACGATTTTCTTCTTTAGAATTATAGATTAAAAAATTCATTATATCTATTTTTTGATTGTCTTCTAGATTTAATTCAACTTTACTTATTTTACGATTATCGTTTATTGGCTCTATTAATCTAGAATTTGCATAAGAGGGTAAAACTAGATAATACATTTTCCCAAGTAAAAAGTTTTCATAAAAATTTTCACTATCAAAACTAAAAATACCATAATCATAAACTACAGGTTTTTTATCATTATTTTCTATTAAAATTGCAGAATGTCCAAACCAAGAATAAATTTGATCTCCTGGGGTTATAGTAATTAATGAAATTTGAATATTGCTTAATTCTTCTTTATCGTATAAATCAACATTTTGTATTTTTGTAAAGTTTTTTAGATTTGTTTCACTTGGAAATGGATTTATTAAAGTTTGTTTATTTAAATTTATTGAAAAAATATTGTTAGAAAACAATGATATAAGTAATAAGATGATAACATATATTTTTTTTTTGCTCATAATAGAAATATATTATCATAAGTATTTAATTATTTCCATTATTTTATATTATTAAATTTATTGACTTTATGTTAAATTTGGCTTTATCCTAATTTTGGAGGATTTATGCAAAGAGATATTATAACGCAAGCTATTGTATTACATACGAGACGTGATGGAATTAATAATATTAATATTTCTTTGTTAAGTGTTGATTTAGGATTAATTATTGTACGTTCTTTCGGTGCAAAGACTAGTAAAAAAGCTCCCAAAGCATTTAGATTTCAAGAGGGAGAATTTTTCTTGTATTATAATCCTAGTAAAAAGCAATATATTTTAAAAGATCT
This sequence comes from uncultured Spirochaetaceae bacterium, assembly GCA_964589355.1. Taxonomy (GTDB): domain Bacteria; phylum Spirochaetota; class Spirochaetia; order Sphaerochaetales; family Sphaerochaetaceae; genus Pleomorphochaeta. Next base: position 11,330 of record CAZPTG010000050.1, on the reverse strand, counting down.
TAATTTAATATCTACTCATGATAATTTATTTACTAATTATACTAGTATTGTAACAGCTTCTATTATGAGTGAAATCATTTTAAAAACATATAGTGATGATTTTTCATATATTTACAATATTTTTACAAAGTCTCTTGATTTATTAGAGGATGATACTGTAAATAAGGATGTAATTTTATTACAATTTATATTAAGGTTTATAAAAAGTCATGGTTTTTTTGAAGATTTTTTACACTGTCCAAGTTGTGATAAAATTTATGAGGAAGATGAGGTATTATATTTTCTAGATTCTATGAGTGTACCAAGTTGCAAAAATTGTTCTAATACCTCTAATATGATATTACCACCAAAGGCTAGGAAATATTTGAAGATAACTATGGAGATGAATTTAGAAGATGCGATAGGTGTTAAATTATTTGAAGCTACAGCAACAAGAATCAAAATCTATATGATTCGATGGATTACTAAAATAATAGGGTATCCTCTAAAAAGTATAAATGTATTATAATAAATAACAAAGGGAATATATGAATTGGGTAAAGAAAAGCATTGATATTGAAGAAGTAAAACAATTATCAAATAGATATAAAGTTGATTTGTTGACTTGTTCAATACTTGCAAGAAGAAGAATTGTTGAAAGAGAAAAAGTAAAATTTTATTTAGAAAATGAATTATTGTTTTTACATAGTCCATTTGAATTTAAAGATATGTCTAATGCTATTGAGAGAGTTTTAGAAGCTATAGAGTCTAAAGAAAAGATAAGAGTATTTGGAGATAAAGATGTTGATGGTATTACTAGCACAGTACTTTTAGTAAATGAATTAAAAAGATTTGGTGTAGATGTATCTTATACTGTTCCAGATGGAATAGATCCATATGGAATGAGCAATGAAAAAGTTTTACAAGCAAAAGAAGATGGAGTTAGTTTATTTATTACAGTAGACTGTGGTATTAGCGAAATAGAAGAAATTGAATTAGCAAATTCATTATATATTGATACAATAGTTTTAGATCACCATTTAAGTGGTGAAGTTCTTCCAAAAGCTTATTCTATAATAGATCCTAAAAAGAAAGATAGCACATACCCCTTTCCTCATCTTGCAGGTTGTGGAGTAGCTGCTAAATTTATTTGGGCTTTACGTTTTTCTCAAACAGAATATTTTAATGAAGAATATATTTTATTACATTCTCAACCTGGAAATGATTCTGTAATAATTCAAGCAATGAAAGTAAGAAATTTAGTTGTATTAGATAGAATGATTGAGATAATAAATCCAGGGATAGTAAAAATAGATCAATCAAAAATAATTGATTTCATAAATTGTGGTATCCCAATTATAGTTCTTGATGCTGAAGTTGAAACTAAACAACTAAGTAAAGCATTTAATTCTAAAATTGATATATTTCTTCAAGATTTAAGACCTATATTAAATGAAACTTTTCCTGTTTTAAAACATAAAAGCTTATTTACTTTATCTGAAGTTTCAAAAAGTGGAAGATATAGTGAAATAGTTAAAGATGAACTTGATGTATTAATGGGAATATTTAATTCACTTATTTTTTCTAGCAATGAGAGTTTATCTAAAGATTTTGATGAAGTACTAGATTTAGTTGCAATAGGGACTGTCGCAGATATGATGCCAATGATTGATGAAAATAGAATTATTGTCAAAAGAGGCTTGTCTCAATTAAGTAAAAAACCTAGAAGATCTTTATTACCTTTATTAGCTAATGCAAAATTAATAAATAAAAAAATAACAACAACTAATATTGGATGGAATATATCACCTATATTAAATTCATCAGGAAGGCTAGGAAAGCCTCATGTAGCAATCGATATGCTATTAGCTGAAGAAGATAGAAACATTGAAGAATTATCAACTAATTTGCTCTCTTTAAATAAAGAAAGACAAAAATTAGGTGATGAGGCTTGGACAAATCTTCAAAATGAGGCAAAAGAAAATTATGAAAGATTTGGATCAAAATTAGTTTTAGTAAAAAAAGCAAAAGTTTCTCGCGGTATTACAGGTTTAATGGCTTCGAGACTAATGAATCTATATAAATGTCCTAGTATGGTTTTATCTAATAATGGAGATTCTACATATACAGGAAGTATGAGATCTCCTAAAAATTTTCATATAACTAAATTTTTAACAAACTTTGAAGACCTTTTATCAAACTTCGGTGGACATGCTAATGCCGGAGGTTTTACTTTTGAAGAATCAAAATTAAATGAATTCTTAAGCAAAATTGAAGATGTTCTTTTTTCTATGGATGAGATTGAAAGTGATAATTTAGATGAAGTTGAAATTGATTGTACAGTTAAAGAAAAGAATTTTACTCCAGAATTAATGAAAATTGTTGAACAATTTGAACCTTATGGTCAAGGGAACTCCCCTTTAGTATTTCATATCGAAAAAGCTCATTTAAGTGATTACTTTTTTATAAATGGAGGATCTAATGGTTCTAGGAATGTTAAACTTGTAATTTCATATAATAATTTTCAATGGCCATGTATTTTTTGGAATGGAGGAAAGAAAGTTGATGAAGGTTTTGAAATAGGAGATTTTGTTGATATTGTGTTCAAAATGAATATGAATAATTATAAGAATAATGAATCTATTCAATTATCAATTATTGATATAAAACAAAGTGAAAATAGATAAAATATATATTATTTTTTAATATATCGAATTAATTAAATAAAGGTGTTGAATAAAGTTATTTTATTTAGTATATTCACGTTTGTGGTTTAAAAATATTAAACTATAAATGTCCCAATGCTTAAAGAGGGAAGGAGGTGATTTACAATGGCACATATTAAAGTAGATGATAACGAACCTTTAGAAAAATCAATTAAACGTTTTAAACGTTTAGTAGAAAAAGAAGGTATTATTCGTGAGTATAAGAAAAGAGAATACTTCGAAAAGCCATCCACCATTCTTAATAGAAAGAAGAAAGCTGCTGCTCGTAAGCAATTAAAAAAAGCTAGAAAGTTACATGCTTCTAAATCTTATTAAGACACTTCCCGCTTAGTGAACCACTAGGCGGTTTTTTATTTTTTTTATTAAATTATTTATTATAGAAGCTAAATAACTCTAAAAGCAAGTTTATGATAAAAAATCAAAGAAATTATTTAGTAATAACAAAAAAAAATAAAAAAAAATTGACAAATTCCCCAATATATTTTATTCTTAATTGAAAAAATAAGATGTTTATAATATCGAATTAAAGAGGTTAATTTATGTTAATTCTAATTTCTGATGCTTTTGATAAATCATTAGCTAAAAAATTATCAGTATTTGGCGAAGTAACTGACGACAAATCAAAACTCAGTGAAGCGAATGTTGTACTTGTTAGATCTAAGACTAAATGTACAAAAGAATATATCGATCAAGCACCAAATTTGAAGCTTATTATTAGAGGTGGTGTTGGTATTGATAATATCGATAAAGAATATGCTGAATCTAAAGGTATTTTTGTACGCAATACACCTAAAGCTTCATCAGTTGCTGTTGCTGAACTTGTTATGGCGCATTTAATTGCAGCTCCTTCTCATATAATTGAATATAACAATGGAATGAAAGAAGGCAAATGGTTAAAGAAACAAATCAAAAGAACAGAACTATTTGGAAAAACTTTATGTTTATTTGGTATCGGTAATATTGCACAAAAAGTTGCAGAAAGAGCAGCTGCTTTTGGTATGAAAGTTGTAGCATATGATAAATATGTTTCATCAAGCGATAAAGCTGAAATGAAAGCAACACCAGAAGAAGCAATTAAAGATGCTGATTATGTATCTCTACATATGCCATTAACAGATGAAACTCGTGGTATGATTGATGCAAAGATGTTATCAAATTGTTCAAAAGAGCTAGTAGTTATTAATACTTGTCGTGGTCCTGTTGTTGATGCTGATGATATGTGTGCAGCATTAGAAAATAATAAAGTTGCTCTATATTGTAGTGATGTTTATCCAAGTGATCCACCAAGTGAAGATTATCCTATTTTAAAACAAGAAAAGGTTATTTTAACACCTCATGTTGGTGCAAATACTAATGAAAATTTATTGCGTATTGGTGATGAAGCCTTTGCAATTATCGATGAACTATCTAAGGGAGGAAAGCTTTAATGTCTCGTAAATATAATTATTTCGCTGGTCCATCAGTATTACCAATGGATGTATTAAATACTTTAGAAAAAGAAATCAAAGATTATAAAAACAATGGCCAATCCATGATTGAAACATCCCATCGTGGTCCCATGTTTGCTAATATGTATGCAGATTGTCAAAATCTATTTAGAGAATTATTAGGTATTAGTGATGATTATGATGTGTATTTCTTAGGTGGTGGTGCAACATTACAATTTTCAATGATTCCAATGAACTTCTTACGTCCTAATACTGTTGCTGATTATATTAAAAGTGGTACTTGGGCTAATGGTGCATGTGCAGATGCTGAAAAATTTGGTAATGTAAATTATTATTTTGATGGTACAGATTCAAAATTTTCAACATTACCTGACCCAAAAACTGTTAAACCTTCATCTAATTCTTCATATCTTTATTTATGTTCTAATGAAACTATTGGTGGTATTGAATGGCAAGATTTCCCAGAAACTGGAGATGTTCCATTAATTGCTGATATGTCTTCAGACATTTTATCTCGTCCTGTTGATGTAAATAAATTTTCTATGATTTATGGTGGTGTTCAAAAGAACTTAGGTCCAGCTGGAGCTACTTTTATTATCATGAAAAAAGATATGTTAGATAAAAGAAATACAAATGTAGCTAAATATTTTGATTATGGAAAACACTCAAAAGCAAATGGTTTATTAAATACTCCTCCAGTTTTCTCAATCTGGGGTGTGAAATTAGTACTAGAATGGGTAAAAAACAATGGTGGTGCTCAAGGAATGCTTGACAGAGCTGTTGAAAAGAGTGGTATAATCTACGATGTACTAGATACTTCATCTTTCTATAGATCACCTGTTGATGCTAATTATAGATCAAAAATGAATATTGTATTTAGAGCTCCTAATGAAGATTTAGAGAAAAAATTCTTAGAAGAAGCATCTAAAGAAGGTATGTTAGGTCTCAAAGGTCATAGAAGTGTTGGTGGTTTAAGAGCAAGCTTATACAATGCATGTCCTAAAGAAGATGTTGAAGTATTAGCACAATTTATGAAAGAATTTGAAAGGAAAAATGGTTAATTATTATGATTAAGAAAGTGGACGATACAAATAAGCAAATAATTCGTGATTTAATAGATGGGCGTAAACCTTTTAGTGCTATTGCAGAACATCAAGGGATAACAGAAAATACTGTACGTTCTAGAGTTAATAAGCTTATTGAAGAAGGTATTCTTTCAGTTACTGGTCTAGTAGACCCAGAATTGATTCCTGGATTACAAGTTGTAATGATGGGAGTAAAATTAAATACTCTTGATTTAGATAAAAAAGCAATTGAGTTTACTAATCTAAGAGGGGTAGTTTCTGTTTCTGTGGTTACTGGGCGTTATGATTTAATGGTTCAATTAATTTTGAATGAAGATGATGATATGACATTGTTGGATTTCTTTAAAAATGAAATTGGAAAAATTGAAGAAGTCGCTGATGTAGAAACTTTTATTGTTTACCAATCTCATAATTTAAAAGTTCCTTACGTTTTATAATATAATAATAAAACATTTATACTACTGTACTACATTTTGTATTGCAGTAGTTTTTTTTATTATTTTTTTGTTGTTTGTTTATATAAATTTCTTATATAATATATTTAATAATATTCTATAAATCTAATATAATCATAAAATAGTATATTAAATAAAAAAAGTAGAAAATAAAACAAACTATTTTATTAAAAATCTATTATTATATATACCTTACAAGCTAATTAATAAAATTAAAGTAATTTTTTAGGCTATTGCTTTTTATTTTTATTTTATGTATTTTCTAATTGAAAGTTAGATTAGTTTAACTTATTAATTTTTTGGAGAAAGACATGAAAAAAGATAATCCGTGGCGTAATTTTGTTAAAGAGAGTTGGAAGAATGAAGTTAATGTAAGAGATTTTATTCAAAAAAATTATGTACCTTATGAAGGTGATGATAGTTTTTTAGAAAAAGCTTCTACTAATACAAAAGTATTGTGGGATAAAGTATTAAACCTTCAAAAATTAGAACTAGATAATGGAGGGGTTTTAGATATGGATACAGATATAATATCTACAATCACTAGTCACAAACCTTCATATTTAGATAAAGATATAGAAAAAATAGTTGGATTTCAAACTGATAAACCATTTAAAAGATCATTACAGCCAAATGGTGGAATAAAAATGGCTATAAAAGCTCTTTCAAAAAACAATTATGAAATGAATTCTAATATAAAAGACTTTTATTTAAAGCATCGAAAGACTCATAATGATGGAGTTTTTGATGTATATAATGAGGAAATGAGAAACTGTAGAAGTTCCCACATTATTACAGGACTGCCAGATGCGTATGGAAGAGGTCGTATAATTGGTGATTATAGGCGAGTTGCATTATATGGTGTGGATTTTTTAATTGAAGATAAAATAAATCAAAAAGATTCTACCTCAATTGAAATGGATGAAAATAACATAAGAGAAAGAGAAGAACTTAGTGAGCAAATAAGAGCATTAAATGATTTAAAAGAGTTAGGAAGTCTATATGGCTTTGATATCTCAAAGCCAGCAACAAACACTCAAGAAGCTATACAATGGTTATATTTTGGATATTTAGCAGCTGTAAAAGAACAAAATGGTGCAGCAATGAGTTTAGGACGTACATCTACTTTTATTGATATTTTTGCAAATAGAGATTTAGAGGAAAATACATTTAGTGAATATGAAATTCAAGAGTTAATAGATCATTTTATAATGAAATTAAGGTTGATAAAATTTGCTAGAACTCCTGAATATAATGAACTTTTTTCTGGAGATCCAACTTGGGTAACTGAAGCTATTGGAGGTATGGGGATTGATGGTAGGACTTTGGTTACAAAAACTAGTTTTAGATATTTACATACTTTAGAAACTTTATCTTGTGCACCTGAACCTAATTTAACTGTTTTATGGAGCTCAAAATTACCTAATGGATTTAAAAAGTTTTGTGCTAAAACATCAATTTTATCCTCATCTATACAATATGAAAATGATGATTTGATGAGAGAAAGTAAAGGCGATGATTATGCAATTGCTTGTTGTGTATCTTCAATGAAGATAGCAAAAGAAATGCAATTTTTTGGAGCTAGAGCAAATTTAGCAAAATGTTTATTGTATGCTATAAATGGTGGTGTTGATGAAATATCACATAAACAAATTGGTCCTAAATTTAAGCCAATCACAAGTGATTGTTTAGATTATGATGAAGTTTTAGATAGATTTAATGATATGTTGAAATGGTTAGCTAGAGTATATGTTAATTCATTAAATATCATACATTATATGCACGATAAATATTCTTATGAAAGACTTCAAATGGCTTTACATGAGAAAAATGTAACACGTTTTTTTGCAACAGGAATTGCAGGTTTATCAGTATTAGCTGATTCTCTATCAGCAATTAAATATGCAAAAGTTTATACTATTAGAGATGATAATAATATTGTAATAGATTATGATATAAAAGGTGATTTTCCAAAATATGGTAATGATGATGATAGAGTTGATTCAATTTCTAAGTATATAGTTAAAACCTTTATGAAGTATATAAAACAAAATAAAACTTATAGAGATAGTATTGCAACTACTTCTTTATTGACAATTACAAGTAATGTTGTTTATGGAAAAGCAACAGGATCAACTCCAGATGGTAGAAAAAAAGGGCAAGCCTTTGCACCAGGTGCTAATCCAATGCATCATCGTGATAAAAAAGGAGCAATAGCCTCATTAAATTCTGTATCAAAGTTACCTTTTAATGATGCACAAGATGGTATTTCAAATACATTTTCAATAATTCCTGAAGCTTTAGGAAAAGATGATGAATTAACAATTAATATTGAAAATCGACCTTTATGTTCACTTTAGAGAGAATAAAAATATAAAATGGAGAATTTTATGAAAGTAAATAAATCACAAATCAATAATTTGATAACAATGCTTGATGCATATATGGATAATGGTGGTCATCATTTAAATGTTAATGTATTTAATAAAGAAACTCTATTAGATGCACAAAAGCATCCTGAGCTTTATCCTCAATTGACTATTAGGGTTTCAGGATATGCAGTTAATTTTAATAAATTAAATAAAGAACAACAAGATGAAGTAATTTCAAGAACGTTTCATAAGGATATATAAATTGGGAAGAATTCATTCTATTGAAAGCTTTGGAACAGTTGATGGTCCAGGGATTAGATTCGTTGTATTTTTTCAAGGTTGTCCTCTTCGTTGCCTATATTGTCATAATCCTGATTCTTGGGATGTTGGTGGAGGTGAAGAAAAGAGTGTAGATGAAATACTAAATGAATATGAAAGAAATAAATCTTTTTATAAAAATGGAGGGCTCACTGTAACAGGTGGTGAGCCTCTTTATCAATTGAATTTTTTGAGTGAATTATTTGTTGAAGCTAAAAAAAGAAATATTCATACATGCCTAGATACCTCTGCAGGAAGCTTTGATATTTTAAATCAAGATAAGTATAATTTATTGTTGAAAAATACAGATTTAGTATTATTAGACATAAAGCATTCTAATAATGAAGCTCATAAGAGTTTAGTAGGCATGGATTTAAAAAGACCTTTACAATTTTTATCTTTATTAGACAAAAATTCAATTAAAGTAATAATTAGACACGTTTTAGTTCCAACAATAACAGATAAAAATGAGCATTTTGAAAAATTGGGAGAAATTCTAGCACCATATTCAAATATTTATGGATTTGATGTTTTAGCATATCATAAAATGGGAATCGAAAAATATATAAAATTAAATATTGATTATAAATTGAGTAATATAAGAGATGCAAATCAAGATGAGGCAAAAAAAGCTCAAATAATAATTAAAGATTCATATATCAAAAATCATAAAAAGTTTATGAGTAACAGCTGAACTGTTTTGAATGTTTTAAACATTTTTTACAAAATAATAAATAATTATATTCAAATTATTACAAAAAAGAATGATATATTTTCCTATTATGTAATAATTTGTAGATAACATATAATATTTACATTTTTCCTTTAATTATTTTCCAAAATAGATTATTATGTTTAAAGTTATAATATTAAATAGGTATATTTAGATATAAATGAATGTATTTATTATAAATTTTGGAGTTTTATAATGGCAAATTTAAAAACTAATTATATGGGTTTAGAATTAAAAAACCCAATTATTGCAGCAAGCAGTCCTTTAACATCAAACTTAGATACAATTAGAAAATTAGAAGATTCAGGAGTTGGAGCTATAGTTTTAAAATCAATATTTCAAGAACAAATTGATAAAGATGCTGATTCAAATGTTGATATTGAACAATCTTTTTTAAATCATTCTGATGCATATGGATTTTTACGAGGTGCAAGCGAGGATCATTTTATAGATAGGTATTTAACTCTGGTTGAAGATGCAAAAAAAGCTTGTAATATACCAATTATAGCTTCTTTAAATGGGGTAGGTGCTGGATCTTGGATCAAAGAATATGCTCCTAGGTTCGCATATTGTGGAGCGGATGGTTTTGAGATAAATCATTATGAAATTGGTTCAAATGCAAATATTGATGGTAAAAAGATGGAAAAAGATTTTATTAAATTTGCTAAAATTGCAAGAAATGAAATCAAATTACCTCTTTCATTAAAGATGGGTTATAATTTTTCATCAACAGCAAATATAATTCGAGAATTAGATTTCTTAAAATATGATGCTCTAGTATTATTTAATAGATTTTATAATCCAGATATTGATATAAATAAAGTTTCAATTACAAAAGGGAATGTTACATCTAGTGCTGAAGAATATTCTAACACTTTAAGATGGGTTGGTTTAATGAGTGAAGAAATTAATGCAGATATTTGTGCTAATACAGGAATTCATAGTGGTGAAACAATTATTAAAATGCTTTTAGCTGGAGCTTCTGTTGTAGAAATTTGCTCTGTATTAATGCAAACTAATTTTGATTCAGTTAATATGATGCTTGAAAAATTAAATAATTGGATGGAAATAAAAGGTTATTCTTCAATTAATGACTTTAAAGGCATTTTAGCTCAAGAAAAAATGAGTGATCCTTCACTTTGGGAAAGAACTCAATATATTGTGTCTTTACACGGTTAGGAGTTTTTATGGATTTTGAATCATACAGTGATATTTCCCCTTTAGTAGGTGAACAAGCGATAAAAGGTGTAAAATTATTACAAAATAATCCTGATTATATTAAGAGGATTCTTTCTCTATTGCTTGATAGTAAACAAGATGATTATTATGAAAAAATTAGTAGTCAAACAAAAGAAATTGTTAAAGAATTGAATAGAGTTAAGAATTATGATGATTTTCAAAGATATATAACAACTGGATTTTTAATTCCAACTTTATTAGATCGATCAGTTACAAGTTTATCTTTTTCTGGAATGGAAAATTTATCAGATAATGGTTCATATTTATTTTTTTCAAATCATCGAGATATAGTTTTAGATTGTGCTTTATTAGATTATGTTTTATTAGAAAATAATAAACAAATGTGTGAAATGGCATTTGGTGATAATCTAATGAGTACAAAAGCAGTTGAAACTTTATTTAGATTAAATGGTGGTATAGTTGTAAAAAGAACTTTACCAATTAGAGAAAAATATAAAGAATCTATTAGATTGAGTAAATATTTTTGTGAAACTATATTAGATAGAGATAAAAGTATTTGGGTAGCTCAAAAAAGCGGTAGAGCAAAAGATGGAATTGATGTTACATCTCCAGCAATTATAAAAATGTTATATCTTTCGATGAGAAAAAGCAAAATAAGTTTTTCTCAATTAATTCATCAATGTAGAATAACTCCAATAGCTGTATCTTATGAATATGATCCATGTGATATTAATAAGAGTAGAGAGGAAATTTCAAAGTTAGTAAATGAAGGTGTTTATAACAAAAAGAAATATGAAGATTTAATTTCTTTGATCAAAGGTTTAAGACAATTTAAAGGTCGTATTCATATACATGTTGGGACTCCTTTAGTTGATAAAGAATATAAAGATCATGACGAGGTAGCAAGAGAAATTGATAGACAAATACATTTAAATTATAAACTTTGGCCTACAAATTTGTTTGCTTACGATTATTTAGAAAATACATCAAGATTTAAAGATGAATATAAAGATT
>CAZPTG010000049.1:0-12876 GCA_964589355.1 uncultured Spirochaetaceae bacterium | reverse complement strand
AAAATATTAATTAAGACATTTATAAAAATTAAAGATTTGAAACAAAACAAAAATATTATAAATTAAAAAAATAATATATTTTTAGTTAAATTTATAAAAAGGATAAAGTTATTATTTACTTTAATTTATTACAACAACTAAATGTTTGAAAAAGAAAAGAGATTAGGGATTATCAATGAAATTTTGAATGTATAGCAACAGTGAGTCTTTTTTGCTTGATAAACCACCTAGGTACCATTTAGGTACTAGGTGGTGGTAGAGATTAATTTCTTTAGAAATATCTCTGCTCGAGTTAATCATTTAACAAGATTAAAGCAATGAAAACTAAATCTTCATCATTTTTGTTAATAATAGAATGAGATTCTTGATCACCTGTAATTACAACATCACCGACTGATACTGTATAGGATACTGAATTTTCACTAACTACACCTTCGCCTTGAATAATGTAATAATATTCAGTTTCTTGAAGGTGTGTATGGGTTCCAATGGAACATCCTTTTTTTAATGTTATTTTGGAAAAGAGTCGGCTATGATTTAGTTCGCTTCCTTCAACGATGTGTTTTAGACTAACATCGCCTTTCCCTCCTCTCATTTTTACTTTAACATCAATATTTTGTTTTTCATCTCTAATGACCATATATTGCCTCCATAATTAAATTAACATAAAATCATATATATATGCTAGATGTTAATAAATAAATGAAAAACCGATAATTATGTATTTATTAAATGTAATAATCTGTGTATTATATTTTTCAAATAGGAGTAAAAAAATGAATAAGATACTTTATAAGGAAAAGTTGTCAGCTGAAGTTTTTAAAATGATCGTTAGTGCTCCACGTATAGCTGAAGCTCGTAAACCAGGACAATTTATTATTTTACAATTAGGTGGGGATTATAATGAAAGAATTCCATTAACTATTGCAGATGCCGATGTAGAAAAAGGAACTATTACCTTAATATTTCAGGCGGTAGGTGAATCCACACATCATCTTGCATTATTAGATGAAGGTGATAAAATTGAAAATTTATTAGGACCTTTAGGGACCCCTACTGAAATTGCTAAATATGGAAAAGTTGTTTGTGTTGGTGGTGGTATTGGAGTAGCTCCTATGCACCCAATTGCAAAAGCTTTGAAAGAATTAGGTAATGAAGTAAAAATAATCATGGGAGCTAGAACTAAAGATCTTTTTGTAATGAAAGAAGAAATGGAAGCTATTGCTGATGAATTAATTTTAACAACAGATGACGGTTCTGCTGGAAGAAAAGCTTTAGTTACAGAACCTTTAAAGGAATTATGTGAAAATTGGAAACCTGATTTAGTTGTAGCTATTGGACCTCCTATAATGATGAAGTTTTGTGCTCTTACAACAAAACCATATAATGTTCATACTTTAGTTTCTTTAAATACGATAATGATTGATGGTACAGGAATGTGCGGTGGATGTAGAGTAAATATCGGTGGAGAAACAAAATTTGTGTGTGTTGATGGCCCTGAATTTGATGGACATAAAGTTGATTGGGATAATATGTTGAGTCGTTTAGGTACATATAAGCCTCAAGAAAAAGAAAATCATCATAGATGTCATATTGGCTTAGATATAAAAGAAGGGGACGCATAATGCATAAGAGTCTTGAGCAATTAGATAAACAAGCAAAAGAAATTCTTGAAACTTATAATAATGATTCAATTAGCATGAAAGAAAGGACTTCTATCCCTTTACAAGAAATGCCTTCTCAAGATCCATCTGTTCGTATTACAAACATGGAAGAAGTTGCTTTAGGTTATACAGAAAACCAAGTTAAAGTTGAAGCAATGAGATGTCTACAATGTAAAAATAAACCTTGTATAGAAGGTTGTCCTGTAGGCATTGATATTCCTGCATTTATTGCAAGTGCCGCTAAAGGTGATTTTGCAAAAGCCAATGAAAAGATTAAAGAAAGTTCTTTGCTTCCTTCAATCTGTGGTAGAGTATGTCCTCAAGAAAATCAATGTCAAAATTATTGTACTGTTGGTAAAATAAAAAAAGATGTTAATCAAAGTGTTGCAATTGGGCGAATTGAAAGATTTGTGGCAGATTATTCTAGAGAACACAATCAAGATGTAACACCTTCTGTTAAATCTCAAACAAAGAAAAAAGTTGCTATTGTTGGTACAGGACCAGCTTCTGTTTCAGCAGCTGCTGATGTTAGAAGAGAAGGCCATAGTGTAGTTATGTTTGAAGCTTTGCATAAAGCTGGTGGTGTTTTAGTTTATGGTATTCCAGAATTTAGATTGCCTAAAAAGCTTGTTGAAAAAGAATTAGATAGCCTTGTGGATATGGGAATAGAAATAAATAAAAACTTTTTAGTTGGTAAAACAAGAACATTAGATGATTTATTAAAAAAAGATGAATTTGATGCTGTCTTTGTTGGAGCAGGAGCTGGATTGCCTAAATTTTTAAATATTCCTGGTGAAAATTTAATTGGTGTTTTTAGTGCTAATGAATATTTAACTAGAAGTAATTTAATGAAAGCTTATGATCAAAAAAATAGTTTCACTCCTTTATTTAATAGTGAAAAAGTGGCTGTTTTTGGTGGTGGTAATGTTGCAATGGATTCGGCTAGAACAGCTAAGAGACTAGGTGCAAAAGAAGTTTCAATTATTTATAGAAGAAGTGAAGAAGAGTTGCCAGCAAGAAGAGAAGAAGTTGAACATGCAAAAGAAGAGGGGATTAACTTTATGCTATTGCATCAACCTCATGAAATTGTTGGAGATGAAAAAGGTTTTGTTAAAGGCGTAAAAGTTGTAACCTGTGAATTAGGAGAACCTGATGATTCCGGTAGAAGACGTCCTGTAGAAATTGAAGGAACTGAACAAGTTATTGATTTTGATACAGTTGTTGTTTCTATTGGTAATGCTTCAAATCCTTTATTAAAGCAAACTACTAAAGGTTTAGACGTAAATAAACGTGGAAATATTATTGTAAATGAAGATACTTGTGAAACTTCTATAAAAGGTGTTTTTGCAGGTGGTGATATTGTATTAGGAGCTGCTACTGTAATCCTAGCTATAGGACAAGGTAGAAATGCTGCAAAAGCAATTAACTCTTATCTTAGTGAAAAATAAATAAAAAAATATAATATTAAAGGGGCTTTTAACTAGGCCCCTTTAATATTTTACTTGCAATTAATAATTAAGATAGATATAGTATAGGTTATGAATATGGAATCGTTATTTAATTATTCTGTATGTACAGTAGAAGAAAGTGAAAAATTTGCAGCAATAGATCAAGTAATCGATAATTGTTCAATTTTTGATGGTCTTAAAAATGATAAAGAGCGCTTTAGAAGAGCTGTACATAGAAGAGAAATTATAGAAACAACTGGTATTGGTCATGGAGTTGCAGTGGCTCATGGTAAATTGCCTTGTATAGACCATCTTAGAATTGGACTTGGTATTAATAAAAATGGTATCAATTTTAAATCTAAAGATGGCAAGCCTGTATATATTCTATTTGTTATTGCATCAACACCTTTTCATCAAATTAATTATTTAAAAGCTCTAGCTGTAATTTTACGTGGAGTTAGAGATAGTAATATAAAAAATGAAGTTTTAAATATTTTTGAACCAAATTTTAAACCGAAATATAGTGAAGATTTTTTAAAAGATTTGATTAAGCAAAATTTCAATTGTGTAAAATAATAACTTTTGACATATCTTTCATATAATTTTTAATATTTAAATAAAACTTATATTTAAAACTTGATTATGAGATATAAGTCTGTTATTCTTTATATAACTAGTGACATAAATTTTAAAAAGAAGAGGTTTTAAATGAAGAAAATATCAATAGTTTTAGTATTAATTTTAATTTTTTCTTATAACCTTTTTGCCTCAGTTAATCCAAATATTTTAATAAATGGGTATTTAGGGGAGAATCTTCCACCTTCACTGATTTTAAAAGTAGATTCTACAATAATTGAAGATAATGGTAGTATTGTTTCTATAACAGGTGATTATAATTTTAGTGATAATAGATCTTCTTTTTTACAACCTGTAAATGTTTATATTGGATATGACGGAAGTCAAAATAATTCTAATGCTTATTTTACATTAACGGTATCAACACAAGGCTTTAGAAGGAAAGATACTTCTGGGAATTTGATAGGAAATTCTCTAGATGTAGATATTGAGATGTATACAGAATCTATTCTAGCAGGAACAAGTACAATATTGGTAAATTCTAGTAGTTTATTAGAATATGATAAGAGTATTTATCTTGATTTAGTTTCTTATCCAGCACTTTTTACTTATTCAGTAAATTCTGGAGCTATCATTGATGATGCTAATTATATTATCTACTTTAGTTGGAGTGAAAAAAATAATGTTCCAGCTGGTAATTATGGTTCAATAATTAATTTTGCAATTACTGCTAGTTAATTGAAATGATTTTATCAAGGTAAATATCATTTTCTTTAGTTGGAACAGTTTTAAAAAGTAAATGTTTTCGAGTTAATCCGATTTTATATATATTTTTATTTTTTAAGAATTTATCATAGTATCCTTTCCCATGTCCAATTCTTGAATTGTTTTCACCAAAAGCAAGGGCTGGAATTATAATTAAAGTTTCTTTTGAAAACTCATTTATAATTTGATTTGAATTAGGTTCTAAAATATTATATTTCCCTTTTATAAGGTTGTATTCCCATTGAAAATCTATTTTTACAAATTTGATAATATCATCATAAATTTTTGGTAATCCAACTTTTTTATTAATCTTTAAACAGTAATTGATAAGAGGGATTACATTTACTTCGTTGTTTAATGGATAATATAATAATATAGTTTTTGCTTTGATAAAGTTTTCATTTTGTATTAATTTATTAATTATATTAGAATCTTCTTGTGAAAAATCTTTATAAATATTTTGATTATTAATAGTTTTTATTTTATTTCTAAAACTTTTTTTATCTGCCATAATATATTGCTCCAACTATGAGTATTACACAAATAAGAAAAATAAAATCTTTAATAGTGTATTTTATTGCTTCTCTTTCGATATCTGGATCATAGCCTCTACTATCAAGGGCAAAAGCAATTTCATCAATTTTATAAAGTAAATTATCAATTAATGAAACACTATAGCTAATAACATACTTAAAAGGATGAAATCTAATATTTTCTAATCGAGATAATCTTGCTTCATTAATAGATTGAGATACATCAAATATTAGAGGAATGCACATGAGCGTTAATTCTATTTGACTTGATATTCTCCATGCATTGATAAATGGTATATGATCTAATGCCTTTGCAAGGGATCTTGCAATATCACTTGGATCACTTGAATCTGTCAATAAAAAGCTCAATAGAACTGCACTATCAAATTTTAAAACACTGTTTATTAAATTTATTGTTGTTTTGTTACTAAAATAGGATGAAATTGCGATAATTAACGATATGAATATAAAGAAGGTAAGTTCTTTACCATATTTTATTATAGGTAGTTTTGTTATTATCATAATAATTAAAATAATAGAAAGAATGATTAGTGTTTCTACAATATTAGTAATAACTAGAGTTGTACATAAAATTAATAGAGATAGAAGTTTAATAAAAGGATTTGTTTTATGTAGGAAAGTATTTGCATCTCTGTAATGGAAAATTAATGTTTGAGCCATGATAAGTCCTCGAGATTTGCAAGTTTATTATTTACTTTTGGGACATAAACTCCATGATTTAAAAGGTGTGGTAGCACATTATTGCTAGTGTCATTTTTAACTATAGAACCGTTTTTTAATAAAATAATTTTTTGAGAGTGAGCAGCAATTTTATCAATTTCATGGCTTACGATAATTATAGTATGTCCTTGTTTTTGTAAAAGAAGTAATGTCTCTAATACTTTTATAACACTTGGGTAATCTAAGTTAGCAAAAGGCTCATCTAAAAAAATAATATCAGGGTTCATAGCTAAAATACCAGCTATTGCAAGTCTTCTTTTTTCCCCACCACTTAATTCACGAGGTTTTCTATTTAATTTATTAGCTAAAGATAATAATTTTGTAATTTCATCGAGTCTTTCGCTTTTTGTTTCACTATCAAGATTTAAATTTTCCATTCCAAAACGGATGTCTTTTTCAACAGTTTGTCCAACAATTTGGCTATCTGCATCTTGAAAAACAAGTCCAATTTTTTTTCTCCTTTCTTTGGAGTTGTTTGAAAAATTTTGATCATTAATCTCTATTGTTCCAGATTGAGGCTTTAATAAACCTTTAATACATTTTAAAAGAACTGATTTCCCTGATCCATTAGCTCCAGCAATTATGCAAAGAGATCCTTTTTCTATTTTAAAATTAATATTATTAAGGATAGAATTGTTTTTAGAAAAGGAAAAATTTAAATCCTTTATATTTAATATAGTCTGATTCATATAGTGATATTACTTTAAAAAAAGAGTCAATGTAAATATCTTAAAGTCTATTGTTAATTAAAAAAAAATAAAAAAGTTTACAATTGATTAATATTTATTTTATTCAACTATAAACTTTTTTTGAAAATTGTTATTCATCTAAAAGATAAGAACCCATACCATTAAAAACAACTTTTGCAACAAAATTGCTTATTTGGACAATACTCATCTCGCTGTCATTTCTAATCCAAGACATAAATACCCTATGCATTGAAGAAGATACAATTTGACATAGATATTCAATTTGTTCTATTGGCAAATCACATATTGGTTCAATAACTTCATATAGTTTTGAAAAAAGAGCATCTCCGATATGATCAGAAAATGTATTTGCAAAACTAGATTGAGCAATTTTTTTATAATAATCTAAGTCATCATTAAAATATTTATCTAAATTATAAAAAATATCAAAGAAAAATTTTGAATTATTTGAATATTTCAAATCTTTAGTTGCCAAATGGAATGCATCTATTAATTCTTGTTCGAATTCATCAAGAACATCATTTATTTTATTATAATGAATATAAAAAGTTTTTCTACTGATGTTTGCTTGTTTTGTAAGTTCGGTGATTGTAATTTTATTCAATTCTTTTTTGTCTAATAATTGAAATAATGCAAGTCTGATTGCTTTTTTAGTTTTTGCAGGGCGTCTGTCTTTAGCTCTTTTTTTTACTTGTTCCATAAAAATGCAACTCCTGTTTTTATTGATTATATAATATCACTCATAGTATGAGTAATATGGAAAAAATTATCTGTCAATAGAAAAATTTATGAAACATATATAAACTTAAAAATAATGACCAAATTATAAGTATATGTATAATAATATGTATAAAAAATAGGAAGTGTTTATGATATGTTCAAAAAATCCTTGCAAATATTAAATTATTATGAATTTGTTATAATATTTATAAAAGGTCAAAATAGTGCATTATATAGATATTTTTTTATCGATATAATGCACTATTTTATTAAACTTTTACTATTTTTCTATGTTAATAGTATCCTTTTATAAGTTAATATTAATCTTCTTTTTAATATTATAATTTTACACTAATATCTAATTAGATTATAAGTATTATCTGTATCAAAATAGGATATTCTTTTTCTATAAAACATATATTTAAATATATTTTTTAGGGTATAATAAATATTTATAATTTATTAAAATATTCTAATAAATATTTAAGAGGTAGTTATGTATAGTTTTAGAAATGATTATAGTGAATTATGCCATGAAAAAGTTCTAAGCAAATTAGCGAGTATAAATAGAAAACAATTTGATGGGTATGGTGAAGATGAAATTACTCTAAAAGTTAAAAATAAAATTAAAAGTTTATTAAATAATAATAATGTTGATGTTTATTTTATAAGTGGAGGAACTCAAACTAATTTAGTATCTATCTCCTCAATTCTTAAACCTTATCAAGCAGTTCTTTCAGCTGATAGTGGACATATTGCTACACATGAAGCAGGAGCTATTGAATCAACAGGTCATAAAATAATTACTCTAAAGCCAAATAATACTGGTAAAATTAAAGCTTCTCAGATTTCACAAATTATGGATAATCACTTTAAAGATGAAGCTAGAGAGCACACTCCTCAACCTGCTATGGTATATATCTCAAATCCTACAGAATTTGGTAGTATTTATAAATATAAAGAATTAAAAGAAATTAAAGAGGAATGTGAAAAAAATAATATTCCGTTATATATTGATGGAGCTAGATTATCTCAAGCTTTAGCTAGTGAAAAATCAGATATAAAGTTTTCTGATTTAGTAAATCTTTGTGATATGTTTTATTTGGGTGGCACAAAAAACGGAGCAATCTTTGGAGAGTGTTTAGTTGTTATTAATGATAATTATAAAAAAGACTTTAGGTATAATTTAAAACAAAAAGGTGCTCTAATGGCTAAAGGCTTTTCTATTGCTTTGCAATTTGAAGCACTTTTTGAAAATAACCTTTTTTTAGAGTTAGGGAAAAAAGCTAATTATAATGCAAAATATATTGTTGAAGAGTTAACAAAAATGAATATTCCCTTTTTAGTTGAACAAGAAAGTAATCAAATATTTCCAATATTGAATAATACTTTAATTGATAAACTTAGAGAAAAGTATTTGTTTTATAATTGGCAAGTCATCGATGAATATTATTGTGCTATAAGATTATGTATTTCTTGGGCTACTGAAAAAGATATAATAAAAGAATTTATCAATGATGTTAAAATAAATATATAAAAAGTTTTTTTACTAAAAAAAAGATTATGTCTCTCGTTGAATTATTTATTAGTATTAGAGAAAAAAATAATTTTAAATATAGGTAAAAACAAAAATAAAATATTTTGAGTGGATTAATAATAATTTATCATAACATGCTTTTTCTCAAAGCATTCTCTTTTAAAGAATGCTAATAAATATTCTTTTTATAGACGATATTTTTAAATCATGAAAAAAAGATTGATTAATCCATCCAATCTTTTTTCAATATTTATAAACATTTAAAAACTCTTTTTTTCTATTTCTTTATTTAAAACTTTTTTTATTGACCATGATATAATACAATTAGTTAGTGATTTAATCACTTTGTTTTATTATTTTTTAAATTAATATTAATTTAATATTGTTTTATGGAGGTTAGATAATATGGATAAAGCATCTATAGGTTTAATTGGTCTTGCTGTAATGGGTGAAAATCTTGTTTTAAATTTAGAAAGTAAAGGTTTTAATGTTGCAGTTTATAATCGAACTCATGAAAAAATAGATAAATTTGTTAATTCTAGAGCAAAAGATAAAAATATTATTCCAACTTATTCAATACCTCAATTAATAAATACTTTAGAAAAGCCTAGAAAAATAATGTTGATGGTAAGAGCAGGGGACGCTGTTGATAAAACAATAGATTCATTAATTCCTCATTTAGATAAAAAAGATATTATTATTGATGGGGGTAATTCTAATTATAAAGATACAATTAGGAGAATGAAAAAGCTAAATTCAAATGGCATTTATTATATTGGAGCTGGAGTTTCAGGTGGTGAAGAAGGGGCTCTTAATGGTCCCTCAATTATGCCTGGAGGTAATACTGAAGCTTGGAGTGAAGTAAAGCCTATTCTTCAAGGAATAAGCGCAAAAGTTAATGATAGTGAACCTTGTTGTAATTGGATTGGAGTTGGTGGATCAGGACATTTTGTAAAAATGGTTCATAATGGTATTGAATATGGTGATATGCAATTGATAAGTGAGATTTATGATATAATGAGAAAAATCTTAAATTTATCTTATTCTCAAATGAGTTCTATTTTTAACAAATGGAATGATAAAGAACTAAATTCTTATCTAATTGAAATTACAAGAGATATTTTATCTCATAAAGATACTGATAATTCTCCTTTAATTGAAAAAATATTAGATGTTGCAGGGCAAAAGGGAACTGGGAAATGGAGTGTTATAGAAGCTTTAGATAATAGTGTTGATTTATCACTTATAACAGAAGCAGTATTTGCCCGAATTAATAGTGGTAATTTGTCTCAAAGAGTTGAAGCTAAAAAAGCTTATTCAGATATAAACTTTAAAAAAATTGAATATAATGAAGATTTGATAAACGATTTATACTCTGCCCTTTTTGCATCTAAAATAATATCTTATGCGCAAGGTTTTTCTCTTTTACAAGAAGCTTCTCAAAATAATGATTGGAATTTAAATTTAAGTGATATAGCTTTGATGTGGAGAGGTGGTTGTATAATTAGATCTTCCTTTTTGAATAATATAAGTGATGCATATATAAATAATAAATCGTTAAACAACTTATTGTTGGATTCTTATTTTAAAGAGCAAATTCTAAAAAATCAGAAAGGTTTAAGAAATATTGTATCTTTAGCCGTTTTAAATGGAGTTGCAACACCAGCATTAAGTTCAGCTCTTTCATATTTTGATAGTTTTATAAGTGATAATTTACCAACTAATTTGATTCAAGCTCAAAGAGATTTTTTTGGTGCTCATATGTACCAACGAAAAGATGACAAGTCAAAAAAATTTATTCATACAAATTGGACAAATAAAGGTGGAACAACTGCATCAACTAATTATGATGTTTAGGAGGTTGTAATGAAAGAGTCTTTTACTTTTGTTATTTTTGGAGCAAGTGGTGATTTATCTCAGAAGAAATTATTACCATCTCTTTATAAATTATATAATAAAAAAATGTTTGATAAACCTTTCAATATATTAGCAATTGGGAGAAGAAATATAGATGATATTCAATTTAGAAATCAAGTAATTAATGCATTGGAAAAGAAGAATTTAAAAGGAGTTAATGTTGAAAATTTTTCTTCTGTAATAAATTATTTTAAATTAGATTTAATGCATAATGAAAATTACAATGATTTAACGCAATTTTTGAAAATTAAATATACAAAACAAAATTTTATATTTTATTTTGCAATATCTCCTACTTTATATTGTTCGGTTGCAAAAAAATTATATTTATCTAATCTTACAAATCAAAATGATGGTTTTAAGAGAGTTATTATTGAAAAGCCTTTTGGTCATGATTTAGAAAGTGCTATATCATTAAATAATAATATACATAAATTTTTTGATGAATCTCAAATATTTAGGATAGATCATTATCTAGGAAAAGAAACCGTTCAAAATATTTTAGTTACTCGATTTGCCAATGGAATTTTTGAACCTTTGTGGAATCGTAATTATATAGAATTTGTTGAAATAACAGCAGCAGAATCTTTATCTGTTGGCTCCCGTGCAGGTTATTATGATAAAGCAGGAGCTCTTAGAGATATGGTGCAAAATCATCTTCTTCAAGTATTAGCACTAATTGCAATGGAACCTCCAATAAATACAAGTTCTAAAGCATTAAGAGATGAAATGGTTAAAGTGTTTCAGTCTTTAAGAGAAATAAAAAAAGAAGATGTTTCTAATTATGTAGTAAAAGGTCAATATGTAGAATCAACATATAAAGGCGAAACACAAAAAGCTTATAGGGATGAAGATAATATTAGTGTTGATTCAAAAACTGAAACTTTTGTGGCAATGAAATCTTATATAGATAATTGGCGATGGAGCGGAGTTCCTTTTTATATAAAAACAGGAAAAGCCTTAGCAACAAATGTAAGTGAAGTTGTAATTCATTATAAAACAACACCTCATACAATTTTTAAAGATAATGAAGATATTTGTGATGAGCACAATAAATTAGTAATTAGAATACAACCTGATGCTGGCTTTTTAGTAAATTTCCAGATGAAAGTTCCCGGTGCTGGTTTTAAAGTCCAACCTGTTAATATGAATTTTCATTATGATTCTTTAAAAGAGGGTGAAATACCAGAAGCGTATGAGAGACTTTTATATGATTGTGTTGAAAATGATGCAACACTTTATCAAAGAAATGATTCAATTGAATATACATGGAAATATGTTCAACCAATCTTAGATGCATGGGAAGACGGTGATGATATTCCTTTATATGGTTATCCATCAAGAAGTTGGGGCCCTCAATATGTTGAGAATATAATATCTGAAAAAAATCATAAATGGCGATTTCCTTGCAAGGATTTAAGTGATGGAAAATATTGTGAATTATAATGGTGCTAATATAGAAATATATAAAGAAAAATATCAAGCTTGCTTTGAAGTAGTTAAACAACTTGTTGATTTAAATAAAAATAAATGCTCAAATATTGCATTATCTGGAGGGTCCTCTCCAATACTATTATTTGAAATAATGAGAGATAATTATAGTAAAAAAGATTTTTCAAATTTAAAGTTTTATTGGGTTGATGAGAGATATGTTGAAAAAAGTGATGAGCAATCTAATTTTGGAAAATTTGAAAAAATATTAATTGATACTAATATAATTGAAAGAAAAAATGTTTTTCCAATGTATAAAAAGAATAATGAAAAAAGAGATAAACGTATTATTGAAATATCTACAATAATAAAAGAGAATATTTCTTTTAAAAATAATCTTCCGTTTTTTGATTTAATATTATTAGGACTTGGCGATGATGGACATACAGCCTCTTTGTTTCCAGATAATTTAGATATTTTAGAAGATAATAATATTATTTTAAAAACAATAAACCCTAATAATAAACAAAAAAGGTTAACCCTTTCAAAAAATGTAATTAACAATGCTAATAAAATATTTTTTTTAGTTTTTGGTCAAGAAAAAGCAATTATAGTTAAAGAAATTCTTGAATATAATAATAACGCTTTACCTTCATCATATATTAAGAGAGATAATAGTGTTAGTTGGTATTTGGACAAATACTCAGCTATACTACTTTCATAACTAAAATAGGGAAAAAATAATTTTCTTAACAATTATTTCTTTAAAATATAGGAAAAAAAGCTCAAAATAAGTTAAATTAACACTGTTCTAACAGTTCTTTATAATTTCAT
>CAZPTG010000048.1:0-12889 GCA_964589355.1 uncultured Spirochaetaceae bacterium | reverse complement strand
TTAGTAGATTCTATATCTCCATTTTTAACACTATCTTCAAGTATATTAAATATATTCAAATCTTTAAAATTTTTTTTATTTTTTATTGAAGCCTTTGGCTTAATAATATTTAAGTTGTAATTGTAATTAAATGATTCTATCTTTTTTTTAGTATATGTTTTTTTTAAAATTAAAAAGTAAATAAGTTTTGCATTATCATAAATAATTAAATTGTTTTTTTCAAAAGGGCCGAAAAATGTAATTTTTTCTTTTTTTATTAGTATATAAGAATAATCTAATGTAGTTAAAATTATAATTTTATTTTTTAATTTATCAATAATGTTTTGAAAATTGTTTTTTATAAAATTATCTTCAACATTAAATGATTTGTATTTGATATTGTTAATTAAGCATAAATCATCTATGAGTTGAAAATTTTGCATATTTGTTATGAACTCCTTTTTTACAATTATTTCTTATATTATAATATATTTATGAGAAGTCAAAAAGATATAGATTTACTTTGTAAAATTACTAATGCATATTATTTAAAATTCCTTTCATCTGGAGAGTGTATTTCAAAAGATAATTGCACAAATATGATGAATTTAGATGAATATTTACATTATTCAAAACAAGTTCTTTTTGAGAATTTATCAACTGATATTGTAATTGCTCTAAAAGATGATATGTTTTATATATTGATAAAAGAATTATCTGTAATTCATTTATTAGGTCCGTTAGAAATTGATTTTAAGAACTTAGATGATTCTACATTTAATTCCTATGAAGAAATAGCTGCAATATCTCGATTGTTTTATTATTTAATTACTTCTTATAATTTATATTCGCATATTCCTCGCTTTGTTGATGAAAGTTATAAATATTATAAAGGTGAAAAATATTTTTTTAGCGAAGAAAAAATATTTAATTTTGAAGAACAATCGAATTATACTTTTAACAATCAATATCAATTGTATAATATTTTCTCTATTAGTCTTAAAGAGAAAAATAAAACTTTATTAAAAAACTATATTAATAGTCTATTAAAAGAAGATTTATTTGAGGAATTGTTATTAGATTATGAAGAATCAGTTATAAATTTTATTTCTAAATTAAGACTTCAAAAAAATATATTAATACATGCTTTTACTCAAATTATGTATTATCTAGATGAATATTTAAATTCTAATATTAATGAGAGTGATATTTCGATGAAAATAATCACGCTTGTTGAAAAAGCATATGATATTGATTCATTGATAACAATTTCTTATAAATTAATAGATCAGATAATAAATTTATTAGAAAAAGAAAATATAAGTATTAATCAATATGTGAGATATGCTTCAAATTATATAATTTCAAATATTGATCAAAAATTAACTCTTGAAATAGTAAGTAGCCAAATGTCTATTAGTGCAAAATATTTATCAAAGCTATTTAAAAAAGAATTGAATATTTCTTTTAAAGATTATTTGATAAATAAGAGAATAGAAAAAGCTAAAAAACTATTAAGGTATACAGATAAGAGTTTAAATGATATCTCATTGGAAATCGGAATACAAAATGTAAATAATTTTATTGCTTTTTTTAAAACATACACAGATAAAACTCCTAATCGTTATAGAAAAGAAAGAATAACTTTTTAGCTTAATTAAAGAAGCTTATTATACCTTGTAAATCTAATGGCTTTGAGTAATAATATCCTTGAATACGGTCGATTCCAAGTTCTCTAGCAATATTATCTTGTTTTTTTGTTTCAACACCCTCTAAAACTACTTCAAAATTAAGATCTTTCATCATTGTTACAACTTTCTTTAATATATCAAGCTTAATGTTTTCATTTTCACAAGCTAATAACAAATTTCTATCAAGTTTGATAATATCAAAAGGAAGAGTTAATACTGATTCAAAAGTTGAATATCCTGTTCCAAAATCATCTAAACTTAATTTAAATCCAACATCTTTTAATTTAAGCATATTTTCTTTTAGTATTCTAGAATCAATTGCTTTTGTAGATTCAGTTACTTCAAGTATTATTTTAGAAGAGTCAATATTATTTCTATTTATTATTTCCATAAAATCTTTTACAATGCTCTTTTCCATAAAATGTGCCATAGAAACATTAATCGAAATATTATCAAAAGGCATTTTAATTGTATTTATAACATTACAAATTTCTTCTAAAATTGAAGTTCCGATAGAGATAATTGTTCCATTACTTTCAGATAAGTTTATAAATTCATTACAAGGAACATAGCCAATACTAGGTACTTTTATTCTAGCTAAAGCTTCAGCTGTATCAAATTGCTCTTTTTTTATGTTATATAATGGTTGAAGATTGAAATCTATAGGTTTATGATTAACAATTTTATGTATTTCAGCATCAATTATTCTATTTCTAGCAAATTTAATAGCAAATTCAGGAGTTATAAAAATATCTTGTTTATTTTTTGAATCATGCATTTGCATGATACCCCATTGGATTGCGTTTTTAAGAGAATCTCTATCAGAAAAATTAGTTAAAGGTGTAATATTAGCAAAAATAATTCTAATAGGTAATGCTGCCATAGTTGATTCTTTTAATTTATCAAAATTCTTTACCCATATATTAGATGCTAAGATTTTATCAGTTTCACTTTTTAAAGTTATTGCAAAAGTATCTTTACCTAGTCTAAATGCTATAGGTTTTTTTAACTCTTTTCTTATTTGATTTAATATTTTTGAATATTCATTTTCAACAAAAGAAAAAGATGATAATTCATTACTTATATTTGTATTTTTTACATGAATAAATAAAAGTTTTGTATCATTAGTTATTTGGTTGTTAATGTAATTGTAAAATGTTTCTGAATTAAGAGAGCCTGTATTTGAATCTTCTAATAAAAGAGGGCTTTGTCTTTCTATGAAAACAATTAAAATAAGAATTGAGTTGGTAAATTGTAATAATTGTAATTGTGGAAATAAATAATGGAATATAATTGTTATAAATAAAAAGAATCCACAAAAAACTAATAAATTTAACTTTCTTTTTGTGATAATATTATTATGTTTAAATATATAAAAAAGTGAATCAGATATATATAAAAAACCACTAATCCATAAAACAATATATAATGGTCCATAAGAAAATGCACCTGTTTTTGAAATACTAAATAATATATTAGTTTGTTGATTGGTTAATAATAATAATAAACTAGTAATTGCTGGAATACTTAAATAAAATATTCTATAATTTCTCTTCATATTGAATCTTTTATTAAAATAAAGATAAACTGATAATACTTGTAATTCAAATATAAGATAAAATAAGTTACACATAAAATAACCAAAGTTAATATTGAATTTGTTTGTAGTTATTTGTGTTAATACATGTATAGATAAAATATTAAAGATTGTTGCTAAAATACTCAGTCCGACATACCAAAGAAAAGGCCTTTGTGTAGGATTATATATTTGACGTTGCGAAACTAACAATAATTTTATTGTAATTAAAATTACTATAGCTGTGATATCAAAATTATTATGAAAAAAAATATTATTCACTTTAAAAACCAACTCCCCTGTCTAGAATAAAAATAATTAAAACTTGAGCATTTTCCCGATTGCCTCTATTTCGTTTTCATTATATTTATCATGTTTTAACTTTGGATTAACTTTATCATCAAAATATCTAGGTATTAAGTGTATATGTAAATGTGGAATTTCTTGATTTGCAGCTTTAGAATTATTAATAATTAAATTTGTTCCATCGCAATTTAATTTTTCTCTTTGTAGCTTATCAACTTTTTTAGCAATTTCCATCATATGTGATAGTTCATCTTTAGGACATTCTACAAATGTAGGATATGGCTTTTTGTTAATTATTAAAACATGCCCTTTATTTACAGGATTAATATCTAATATTACCAAACAAATTTCATCTTCATGAATTTTAGTTGAAGGAATTTCACCTTTTATTATTTTTTCAAAAATTGTACTCATATTGACTTATTTTACCATAAAAATTACTTATTTAAAAGAATTATTAATTATGAAGTTTTTTGATTTAATTGGTATCAATTGAAATATCTAATGCAACCCCCTCTATTTTTTTCTTAGGTTAATTAGTTAGACTAAGTCATGTAAAATAAAGAGCTAGCAAGTTGCTAGCTCTTTATACATCAAATGAAGAAATACATTAATTTTTATCTTCGTGAACCATTTCTAATGTAGGCTTAGCAGGTGGTAATAACTTACTAAAAGCTACAAAACTAATTAAGCTAACAGGTAATGCCCATAAAATAGGTTCAAGACCAAGAAGTTTTGATCCGGATTGTTCTAAGAATACTAATACAGCACTACCTAAAACTAAAGAAGCAATTGTTCCAGCTGAAGAAGCTTTTTCCCAATATAGTCCTATAATGTAAGGGAAGAATGCACCAGCTGCTCTTAGAGAGAAAGCAAACATTAATACTTTAATAATAGAGCCTGTATTAAATAGAGCAAATAGGTATGCTAATAAGCCAATAATAGCCATAACTATTTTTGTTACTTTCATAACTTGTTTATTGTCAGCATCTTTATTTATATATACTTTATAAACTTCATTTCCAAAAATAGCACCAGCACCTAAAAGATCAGAGTCAGCGCTACTCATTGTTGCTGAAATAATACCAGCAAATAAAATACCAATAATTATAGCAGGCATTGTATTCATTGCTAAATGAGGAAGAGCGTATCTTGCTCCACCTTGCATTAATATTGTGCTATCAATTTTACCCATGTTAACAAGAGCAAGTGTTATTATTCCTAAAATTGTAGGAATAAATGCAAAAATAAAGTTAATTAATGCAGAAATAAAAGATCCTTGAACAGCAGTTTTTGCATCTTTTGCTGCATAAAATCTAGAAACAGCTTCTTGTCCTACTGCAAAGGATGCAATATACATAACAACTAAAGCAAAGATAGTTGAAGGACTGATTCCTTTAAACATATTAAATGTGCCTTCAGGAACATTTGCTACTACATTTGGCATGCCGCCTGCAAGTTTTAGTGAGAATGGAATAGCTAAAACCATACCAATAATTATTAAAAATACTTGAATAAAGTCTGTTAAAGTTACACTCCAAAGTCCACCCATAATTGCATATATGGTAATGACTATTGCAACAATTGTTACAGCAAATGGATAGCTTATTCCCAACATAATGGATAGAATTGTAGCTGATGCAATAAATTGAATAGCTGTAAGACCAATTAATGGAATCATCATAATTAAAGTTGTTATTAATCCTGAAGCTTTACCATATCTTCTTCTAAAATATTCAGGAACTGTTTTTACTTCAGCTCTTCTTAATTTAGGAGCAAACAAAGATAAAATGATAAAAGCAATACCCATTGCAATAACATACCATGATGCAGATAATCCCCAAGCACCATATGATTTTTCAACAACTCCTAAAGAGCTTCCCCCTCCAATTTCTGTAGCAGCTAAGGTACCAGCTAATAAAATAGGTCCTAATCTTCTACCAGCAACAACAAAGTCTTCATTATTTTTAATTTTTGTTGAAGAGTAATAACCAATTCCAAGCATAATTAATAAATAAACTATAACTATAGAAACAACTAAAATATTCATATCTTCTCCTTTAATTTAACTATAGTTTCTTATATTAAAATAGATATTTGCCCCCGTCAACTTTTTTATTTAATTTGTTTTAAATATAATAAGTACAATAAATAATATATATTTTCAATATTTGTGTACTTTATGTCACATCTCAAAGGGTGAATGTTTAATATTGTAACAAAAATATATTTTTTATGTGTAGATTAGTGTTTTTTATATATGTAAAAAAAAATTAAATATTATATATTAAACTTTTAAAATAAAAATATTTTGTACTATCAACTAAAATATTTTTTATAATAGTAATTTGTTTATAATAGTAATTTAGTATAATTAAATTATGATATTAAGAGAGGTGAAAACTAGAATTTAATAAAGATTATATTAGTAATACATAGTTATTCTTTAGAAGAATTAGATATTTTTCTTATTTTGTGGCTTTTGTGTCAAATGATTGCATATTTGTTATAAAAGTATCGTTTATATCTATTTATAGGTAATAAAAATTATTAAGTTACCTTGTTTAATAAGGATATTAATTTCTTTAATGAGAGTTTATTTGTTTTTTTTTAGTCACTCTAGTTAAGCTATTTCTTTTTTTTCTTTTACAAATATGTAGATAGCAGCAAATGTGATTATTAAATATCCAATTACAGAGCTTAAAATAAATGGCTCATTAAATAAGAAGAAAGCATAAATGGCAGCCCAAATTAATTGAGAATAATCATAAATTGATACATCTTTTGCACTTGCAAAATAATAAGCATAAGTTAAGCCAAATTGCCCAGCTGCTGCACTTAATCCTGCTCCTAATAACATTAAAATCTGAAATGTTGTCATTGGATGATAATATAGAATTAATAAGGGGAGGCAAACTATTGAGGAGAAGAAAGAAAAAATAAATACAATGACACTTTTACTCTCTCCTTTATTTAAGCAACTTCTTAAAAAAGTGTATGCAAGTCCCATTGCAATTGCACCGGTTATAGCAATCAAATAATTGATAAAACTGTTGTTGTTAAAAGCTGGATTTGCAACAAAGTAAACACCACTAAAAGCTATTAGTATTCCTACAATTTGGAAAGTTTTAGGTATTTCTTTAAGAAATATGTAGCAAAATATTATTGTGAAAAATGGTCCTAGCTTTGCTATTATTGTTACATCACTTAATAATAAATGATCTACAGCATAAAAATTGCAAAGCATAGCAATAACGCCAAATACACATCTTGCTATTAAAGACGGAATGCTTTTTTTATGAACTTTTATTTTTTCTTTTGCATTATATAGAATAATAATAGCAACTATTGCAGCAATTATATTTCTAAAAAACACTTTTTGAGTTGTTGGTAAATCTCCACTATATCTAATAAATACATTCATTGTACAAAAGCTAAAAGAGCTTATTAATACACATATTATCCCTTTGATTTTATTGTTCATGTTTTTTTAGTGTCCTTTAGAATTAAAAGAATAGTAACAAATAAGAATTCTTTTGTCTTTAAATAATATGAAAATTTGTATTAAAGATTATTAATATTGCATATGTTTATTTTAAAATAAGTATAAAATTAATCAATGAGATGCAAGAAAAATTGTCTTATTTTTTAATAATTATAAGTTATATATATCATTTTTAAGTAATAAATTAACTGTTTGAAGGCCATATTTAAAAGGTTGTAAAAAAAACTAGCACAAAGGATTGAAAAAAGTTGTTGTTTGTTTTATTATCCTCACGGTGTATCATTTTATACTTAGATATAAAAATTGCAAATTGATACATGCTAGTGTAAATAATGTTTCAGGAATGGCCTGGGACTAAGACATATTCTATAATAAGAGGTTTTAATTATGAGTAACCTGAACAAAATGAGAAACATCGGTATTAGTGCCCACATTGACTCCGGTAAAACAACCCTAACTGAGCGTATGCTTTATTATTGTAAGAAAATTCATGCAATTCATGAAGTACGTGGTAAAGACGGTGTTGGTGCAACTATGGATAGTATGGAACTTGAAAAAGAACGTGGTATAACCATTGCATCAGCTGCAACTAATGTAAAATGGAAAGATACCGATATTAATATTATTGATACTCCAGGTCACGTTGACTTTACAATTGAGGTTGAAAGATCCTTACGTGTTTTAGATGGTGCTGTGCTTGTTCTCTGTTCTGTTGGTGGTGTACAATCACAATCTATTACTGTTGATAGACAAATGAAACGCTATAGTGTACCACGTATTGCATTTGTTAATAAATGTGATAGAACTGGTGCTAACCCATATCGTGTAAAAGATCAATTAATTGAAAAATTAGGTCTTAATGCAGTTATGATGCAAGTACCAATTGGTCTTGAAGATAAATTAGAGGGTGTTATTGATCTAGTTGAAATGAAAGCAGTTTATTTTGATGATGGTCCTGATGGTTTACAACCAAGAGATGCTGAAATTCCTGCTGAATTATTAGATGAAGCAAACGAAAAAAGAGAAGAAATGTTAGATTCAATCTCTTTAGTTGATGATGATTTAATGGAAGCAATGCTTGAAGATAATGTAAGTATTGATTTAATTAATTCAGCTGTTCGTAAAGCAACTATTGCATTAAATTTATGTCCAGTTTACTTAGGTTCTGCTTATAAAAATAAAGGTATACCATCATTAATGGATGCAGTAAGAGACTTCTTACCTAATCCAACTCAAGTTGAAAATAGAGCTTTAGATTTAGATAATGACGAAGAAGAAGTTGTTCTTCCTTCAGATGAAACATTAAAACCTGTTGTTTTAGCTTTTAAATTAGAAGATGGACAATATGGACAATTAACATATATCCGTGTTTACCAAGGTAAAATTAAAAAGGGTGATGAATTAATAAATACTCGTTCTAAGAAGAAATTTAAAATTGGTCGTTTAATTAGAATGCATGCTAATTCAATGGAAGACTTACAAGAATGTGGATGTGGTGAAATCGCAGCATTATTTGGTGTTGATTGTGCATCCGGTGATACTTTCTGCCATTCTGATTTAAACTATTCTATGACTTCAATGTTTGTTCCTAAACCTGTTATTTCTCTTTCTATTGAACCTGTGGATAAAAAAGCTGCTGATAATATGGCT
Organism: uncultured Spirochaetaceae bacterium; assembly: GCA_964589355.1. Classification (GTDB taxonomy): domain Bacteria; phylum Spirochaetota; class Spirochaetia; order Sphaerochaetales; family Sphaerochaetaceae; genus Pleomorphochaeta. The sequence goes on along the minus strand of CAZPTG010000048.1, from coordinate 4,182 downwards.
AAGGCTTTAAATAGATTTACAAAAGAAGATCCAACCTTTAGAACTTTTGTTGATCCTGAGTCTAACCAAACAATTATCCAAGGTATGGGAGAATTACACTTAGAAGTTTATGTTGAAAGAATGAAGAGAGAATATAAAGCTGAAGTTGTAATTGGTAAACCTGAAGTAGCTTACAGAGAAACAATTTCTCAAAGAGCTGAGTTTAACTATACTCATAAAAAACAAACAGGTGGTTCTGGTCAATTTGCTCGTGTTGCAGGTTATATTGAACCTATTGCAATTGCATCTGATGATGAAGATCAAAAAGACTATGAATTTATTGACCAAATTAAAGGCGGAGCAATTCCTACTGAATTTATTTCTTCATGTGATAAAGGTTTCCAAACTGCAATGAAGAAAGGTACTCAAGTTGGGTTCCCAATTGTTAATGTAAGTACTTGTATTAATGATGGTGGTTGGCACCCAGTTGACTCTTCAGATATGGCTTTCCAAACTGCATCTCTTGCAGCTTTTAGAGAAGCTTATGAAAGAGCAAAACCAATTATTCTTGAACCTATCATGAAGGTTGAGGTAACAGGTCCAACTGAATTCCAAGGTAATATTTTTGGTTCAATTAACCAAAGACGTGGTATGATTATCTCTTCTAATGAAGAAGGCGTAAGTACTGTTGTAGAAGCTGAAGTTCCTTTATCAGAAATGTTCGGTTATTCAACTATATTAAGAAGTTTAACTCAAGGTAAAGCTGAATTTACTATGGAATTATTCAAATACGGAAAAGTTCCTTCAAGTGTTTCAACTGAGTTAAAAGAAAAATATGCTAAAAAACGTGCTGAAGAACATAAATAAGAAAAATAAGATAATTAATATCTAAATTTCATCGGATTCTATATTTTATAGGATCCGATATTTTTTACTCTAGTATAAAATTATATAACTTTAATACTTTTTATTTAGCAAAATCATTATATTTTTTTAAACATTTTTTCCCATTTTTTTTAAAACATGTTATAATTGGATATCAAGATATTTTGGAGGTAGAGCACATGGAAATTCAAGAATTAACCAAAATTAGCCCATTAAGGGTCTTTGAAGAGTCAATTGGTGGTTGTTTAGGTAGAGGCAATTTAGGAGTTTTAGTATCTCGTCATGGTATTGGTAAAACTGCATGCTTAGTACACTTAGCAACTGATAAACTTTTTAGAGATCAACATGTTATTCATGTTTCTTTTAGTGGTAATGTAGAACATGTTATCAATTGGTACAAGGAGGTTTTCCAAGAAGTATCAGATAAACGTCATTTAGATCGTCCTAATAATGTATATGATGAAATTTTATCAAATCGTGTAGTAATGAATTTTAGTCAAGAAACTATTTCGATTGACAAGGTGTTATCAAGTTTAGAAACTTTAATAAAAGCCGGTTCGTTCAAGGCTGATGCTATTTTATTTGATGGTTACAAATTAACTAATGCAAATATTGAGGATGTTCAGAAAATTAAAGATTTTGCAACTAGATTAAATGTTGAAGTTTGGTTTAGTGTTTCTCCTATTAAAGAAGATATCAAGTATGATGATTTTGGTGTTCCTGAAACAATAGCTCCTTATTTAGATCATGTTGATGTTCTAGTTGGATTAAAAATGAATAAAGAGGGTGATAAGGTTAGAATGACTCTTGTTAAAGAACATGATAAGGTAATTGATAAACCTCTAGGGGTAAGTCTTGATCCTAAGACCATGTTAATTTCCAGATAATATATTGATAAATCCTCCCGTAGTGGAGGATTTTTGTTAATATAAAATGTAAAAGCTGTTTATTTTTAAAATTTAAGTAGACAGTTTTTTTATACCCATAAGTCTTTGGCTTCTTCAATTAAAATAATGTTTTGAGCAATGATTGCATCACCACTACCTAATTCACCTAATATTCTTTCAGAAGTTTTTGCTTTTATTGATATTTTTGAAATATCAATTGCTAAAATATTTGATAAATTTTTTTTTATTTTAGGTATATATTCTATTAGCTTTGGAGTTTGAAGAATAATTGTACAATCTAAATTAATTATTTCAATAGGATATAAACTAAGAGTCTGAGATAATAATTCTTGACTATTAATGTTTTTATATTTAGGATCCTTATCATCAAAAAGAGTTCCAATGTCTGGCGCCCCACATGCTCCTAATATTGAATCAATAATTGCATGAATTAATACATCTCCATCACTATGAGCAATTTCGCCTTTATCATTTGGTATCTTAATACCACCAATTATTAAATCTCTATTATTCCCTAATTTATGTAAATCAAAACCTTGTCCTATTCTCACAAATTTTCCTTATCAATTTTATTGATGAATTTCCTAAATTCTTTATCTTTTGAATATTTATTTTCGCCTTCTTCTTTTGCTTTTAAATATTCAGAAATTTGATTCTTTGCATCAGGAATATCATCAACATATGTAATTTTAATATTTTTTGGATCACCAACACAGGCACCCACTTCTAAATTGAAATCACTATAAATTTCACTATCATCATTATAGGTTTTAAATTCATCTATGTTTTCATGAGCCGATAAAATTTCAGGATATTTAAATATTTGTGGAGTTTGAACTCTAAATATTTTTTTTCTATCTAAATGTTTTTCAATAATTCCATTTTGATTTACTTCTTTTATTGAGTCTGTAATTGAAATAACTGGAGCACAAGAGCCTATAACATTTGCAGTTGCTAAAGTTCTTATTATCAAATCTGGATTAATATAGCATCTAGCACCATCATGAATTGCAACAAAAGAGATAGGCAAGTTTAGTGTTTTTACCATTTTAAGGGCATTTAAAACACTTTCTTGTCTAGAATCACCACCTTCACAAAGGATTAAGGGAACAGGGCATCTGTTTCCTAATTCTTCAAGTGCAACTAAAGTTTCATTTTTTTTATCTTTGGGAGTTGTTACGATAATTGCTTTTAAGCTTGGAATTGATAAAAAAGGAACAACTGAATTATATAAGACAGTATGTTCATTAATTTTTAAATATTCTTTTTTTACTGGAGTTTCTATCCCATTATTAAATCTAGAGCTGCTACCAGCAGCTGTAATTATTGCACAAAAATTTGGAATTGCCATATTATTCTAGTTTACTAAAAATTAACATTTGAATTTCATCTTTTTCTTTATCTAAAGAATAAGAAGCTTCATCAATTAAAATTCTCAAAGCACTATCATATAATCTTCTCTCTTGAACTGGTAGTTCTTTAACTTTAGATCTATGGTAAAGTGTTTGAACAACTTTAGCTATAGAAGTAATTGATCCTTCTTTTAAAAGATCAACATTCATTTGATATCTTGCCTTCCAATCGATTGGAGTTTGTTTGTATTCTTTAGAAATAGTATTAATTGCTTCTAAAGCTTCATTTTCTTGAACAATCCCACGAATACCCATTTCTTGTGATTTCGCAACTGGAATCATAACCGTCATTTCTGATATATCTAAATATATTACATAGTAAAGTGTAGGAGTTCCTCGAAAGTCTCTCTCTTCAATTCTTTTAATTATTCCTACCCCTTGTAAAGGGTATACTACGTGTTCACCTATTGTAAATTCTGTTTCTTTTTTACTTGCACTCATAACTTTAATATTATACTCTATTTTTTATTATAATACAACATACTAATAATAGGCAAAATTTCATTTTTTCATTAAAATAACTCTTATGAAAACAGAAGATAGAAATTGTGGAATATTATTACATCCAACTTCTTTGCCATCAAGGCATGGAATTGGAAGTTTAGGTGAAGAGGCTTTTAAGTATATTGATTTGCTAAATGAGATGAAAATTTCATTATGGCAAATATTACCTTTAGGGCCAACTGGGTTTGGAGATTCTCCATATGCTTCAAGAAGCACTTTTGCTGGAAATGAATTGATGATTGATTTAACTCAATTAGCTTTGGAAAATTACTTAGATTTAAGTGATATTATTAAAGATCCTTTTGAGTTAACAGATAGAATTGATTACAATTTAGTTAGAGAATTTAAAGAGCCATTATTGAAAAAAGCTGCTTTGAATTTGTTAAAAAGTGAAGATACAAAAGATTTTGAAAAATTTTGCAAAGAGAATAAATTTTGGCTCGATGATTATGCTTTATATACTATTTTAGTCGAAGATTTTAATGATTCTAGAT
>CAZPTG010000047.1:0-12929 GCA_964589355.1 uncultured Spirochaetaceae bacterium | reverse complement strand
ACCCTTTATCAGGTCAACAACCATTATATTCTAAGGATAAAAAAATTATTTTAGCTGCAAATGGTGAGATTTATAACCATTTGGAGTTAAGAGAAAAATATTGTAGTGATTATGAATTTCAAACCGATAGTGATTGTGAAATTATTTTAGCTTTGTACATTTTGAAAGGTAAAGATTTTATTGAAGATTTAAATGGTATTTTTGCTTTTGCTTTGTATGATAGTGAAAAAGATTTCTATTTAATTGCAAGAGATCATATGGGAATTATTCCTTTGTATCAAGGTTGGGATACAGATAATAACTATTATGTTGCAAGCGAACTTAAAGCTTTAGAAAAAACATGTCCATCTATTAGTATTTTTCCTCCTGCTAGTGTTTATGATAGTGAATCAAAAAAAATTGTTAATTGGTATCAACGAGATTGGATGGATTTTGATAATGTAAAAGATAATGGGGGAAGTCCTAAATTAATTAGAGATGCTTTAGAAGAAGCAGTTAAAAGACAACTTATGTGTGATGTACCCTACGGAGTATTATTATCAGGAGGATTAGATAGTACTATTGTATCTGCTATTGTTGCAAAATATTCAGCAGAAAGAGTAGAATCTCATGATACTGAAAAAGCTTGGTGGCCAAGACTTCATAGTTTTGCTATTGGGTTAAAAGGGTCTCCTGATTTGGCAGCTGCAAAAATTGCTGCTGATAAGTTAAAAACTGTTCATCATGAAGTTAATTTTACTATAGAAGAAGCTTTAGATGCTGTTGAAGATGTAATATATCATTTAGAAACATATGATATTACTACAATAAGAGCAGCAACTCCAATGTACTTATTAGCTAGAGTTATTAAGTCTATGGGAATTAAAATGGTTCTATCAGGTGAAGGTAGTGATGAAATATTTGGTGGTTATTTGTATTTTCATAAAGCTCCTAATGAAAAAGAATTACATGAAGAGACTGTTCGAAAATTAAGTAAATTACATTTGTATGATTGCCTAAGAGCCAATAAATCTTTAGCTGCATGGGGAGTAGAAGGAAGAGTGCCTTTCTTAGATAAAGAGTTTATGGATATTGCAATGAGAATTAACCCTAAACTTAAAATGTGTAATGATAAAATTGAAAAGTGGGTATTAAGAGAAGCTTTTAGCGATATAGTACCAGATGAGGTTTGTTGGAGACAAAAAGAACAATTTTCTGATGGGGTTGGATATTCTTGGATAGATAGTTTAAAAGAACTTAGTGATAAACTTATCAGTGATGTTCAATTTGCAAATATTAAAAATAGATTTCCAATTAATACACCCGCAACAAAAGAAGAAGCTTATTATAGAATTCTTTTTAATAGACATTTTAAAAGTGAGGGAGCTGCTTTTACAGTTCCTCATGAAGCTTCAATTGCATGTTCGACAGCTAAAGCCCTTGAATGGGATGAAAGCTTTAAACTTATGAATGAGCCAAGTGGAAGAGCTGTAAAAACTGTTCACGAAAAAGCTTATAAATAAAATCTTATTTGTTATTTGTCCTTATATTATTTGTTAATAATAAAAGGACTTTTTTATGTTATACTTTTACTATAAAAGGTAAAGAGATAGTATGTATAAAAAAAGATTTTTTCTTTGTTTAATTTTTATTATAGTTTCATTTTATAATTTAAATGCTACTAATTATTATTATGAGAGCTTAGATAGTAAAGAAAAATTACTTTATGATAATATGTTAACTGCGTTAAAGCTAAAAAAAGAATTTGTCGATGATAATTTGCTTGATTTTGAAAAGGTTAGTAATGTATATTATTCAGTTTTGAATGATAATCCACATATATTTTATATAAGTAATAAATTAAATTATTCAACTAAATATATGAATAATGAATTATTATCTGCAAAAGTTTTTTTTAATTATAAAGATTTTGATAATTTAGAAATTGAAAATATAGAAAGTGAATTAAATAAAATTAAATTTAGCTTATTTTTTGATAGTATAGGATTTACTAATTTTGAAATTGTAAAATATTGTTTTGAATATTTATGTGATAATTCTATATATGATATTAATCAAACTGATCAATCTTTAGTTAGTGTTTTAGTAGATAATAAAGGAGTTTGTTCTTCTTATGCTAAATCATTTCAATATTTAATGGATTTTTTTAATATTCCTTGCATGTTAGTAGAAGGTAGATTTATTAAATCAAATGAAAATCATGTATGGAATATAGTAAAACTTGATGGGCATTGGTATCATATAGATGTAACTCAATCTAATGCTAATAATGATTATATAGATTATTCATATTTTTGTATCTTAGATTATCAAATAAAAAAAGATCATATAATTAATGATAAAATAAATAATATCATTTGGGATAAAAAAACTTTAAGTGATAAATATTTTTATTTAAAAAATATAAATTGTTATTTTGAGAAATTTAGTGCAAAAAATATTCAAAATATAATAAAAAAGCATATTGAAGTTTCAAAAGAACCTCTTATTTTTATGTTTGAAAATAATTTTGAATATAATTTAGGACTTGATTATTTAATTAATGAAAAAGGCTTTTTGAAGGCTTTAATGAATTTTGGCTATAAAGTAAAAGATTTGAAGTATCATTCAAATGATTTAAATCACAGTGTTGTTTTTATCATAAATAATATAGAAAAAGAAGATGATTTGATTATTTTTAATAATTATTCTAAAAGCAATTTAAAAAAAGAAATTATAAATCATTCAATTAAAGGAAATAGAGTTTTTAAAATGTTATTTAAAAATTTAGAAGATTTTGAAAATGCAAAAAAAATATTGTTTGAAGATGAGTATATTTTTGAATTAATTAATAATATAACTTCAATAGAAATTAAATATTATGATGGCTTATATCGATTTGATTTAAAAATATAAATATTTTAAGTTATAATCTTAAAAATAATAAAAGGAGTGTTGCTAGAAGTTTTAACAACACCCCAATGATAATAAATAGGATTTAGTATCTTTTATTATTTTTAATCTTCTTGAAGAGCTTGGTAGCCTTCTTCTCCTGTTCTAACTTTAATAACATTTTCAACATTGTAAATAAACATTTTGCCATCGCCATAGTGTCCTGTGTATAAAGTTTTTTTAACTGTTTCGACCACAGTTTTTACAGGTACTTTTGAAACGACTACTTCTACTTTTATTTTTGGAAGAAGCGTCATATCAACTGGAGTCCCTCTATACATTTCACTAACACCTTTTTGCATACCACAACCCATAACATTTGTTAAAGTTAATCCAGTAACTTCAATATCGTGTAAAGCCTTTTTAAGTTCTGGGAATTTACTTCTTTTTGTAACAATTACAACTTTTGAATATGTAGATTTTGTATCTCTGTTATCTACTACTTTAACAGCCTTTTTAACATCTGAAGTTGGGATCCCTTCTTCTTCAACATCAATTTCAACTCCAGCGCCAGTTACAATTGGCATAAAGTCAGCATAAGCATTATCGATTCCATGTTCTTCTAAATCAAGACCTGCAATTTCTTCTTTTTCACTTACCCTTAAACCAACAGTTTTTTTGATTAAAAAGAATACAATACCCATTGTAACACTTACCCATGCAATTACACTAAGTACTCCAATTATTTGAACAACTAATAAGGAGGTTCCTCCACCATAGAATAAACCACCATTGGTTGCTAAAAGACCCACTAATATTGTTCCTAAAGCTCCACAAACCCCATGAACTGAAAAAGCTCCAACAGGATCGTCAATTTTAAATTTCTTCTCAACTATTTCGATTGCATATACAACAGCAATACCACTTAATACCCCAATAATAATTGCGCCAAAAGGAGAAACTGCATCACATCCAGCTGTTATACCTACTAAACCAGCAAGTGCTCCATTTAAAGTCATTGATACATCAGGTTTTTTATATTTTAACCAAGTAATTATCATAGTAATTGTTGCAGCACTAGCAGCTGCTAAGTTTGTTGTAATGAATATTTTTGATGCGTTTAAAATAGTATCGTCACCACTTAAACTAACAGTTGAACCACCATTAAAACCAAACCAACAGAACCAAAGGATAAATACTCCAAGTGCTCCTAATGTTAAACTATGGCCGGGTATAGCTTTAGGATTACCTTTATCATCAAATTTACCAATTCTTGGGCCAAGTATTTTAGCTCCAATTATTGCAGCAACTCCGCCAACCATATGAACTGCACTCGATCCTGCAAAATCATGGAATCCAAGTTCTGCTAACCAACCACCACCCCATATCCAGTGACCACTGACAGGGTAAATTAAGGCACTAATAATTATTGAATAAATACAATAAGAAGAAAATTTTGTTCTCTCAGCCATAGCTCCTGATACAATTGTTGCAGCTGTAGCACAAAATACTGTTTGGAAAATTAAAAAAGCAAATGTTGGATAAGTTGATGAATAATCACCTTTAACAAAAAAATCAAGTTGTCCAACAAATTTTCCATTTCCAAACATTAATCCAAATCCGATTACATAGAACACTATAGTACCTAATGAAAAATCCATTAAATTTTTCATAATTATATTCCCACTATTTTTAGCTCTAGTAAATCCAGTCTCAACCATTGCGAAACCTGCTTGCATAAAAAATACAAGTACAGCACCAAGTAAGACCCATAATGTGTCAATTGAAGAATACATATTTTCCTCCTGAAAATAAAAAGGCGTGTAATCCTAAAAAGAATTACACGCCATTGTGTGGTTTTTTTCGAATAATCGAAAAATAAGCTGATAAAAAAAAGTTTTTTTATTGGTGCAATAAAAAACTAAAAAAAGGCGATGCAAAAATAAATTTGCATCGCCTTTGATGTATAATTAGTTTTTATATTTTTTATCAAATTTTGTCAATATAATTTTATAATTTTTTTTTATATTTTAAAATTATAGTATATAACTTCTTTCCTAATAATAAAATATTTTATTAATTTATTATTAGAAATTCCTTAATAAGGATTCTATATTATCTTTTAACATATTATATAAAGCTTTTTCTTCAATATTATTTGGAAAATTTGTCCATACTATTTTAATTGCATTTTCATTAACTTCTAATAATGGTTCTGCTAATTGATTGTGAATATTATCTATAATTAAGACATTGTTTATTTTCGATATATCTTCAATATTTTTAGCAGTTATTGAATTGGGTCCAAAACTTCCAACAACATTTAAACCTAATGATTTTGCAAAAGCAACTTGATGAAAATGAACATAAACATTTTTTTTATCAATTGATTTTTCTTTAATTTTTATTTTAGCAAAAGTGAATAAATCTTTAATTTCCTGAACCCTAAAATCACTTTTTTCTTTTGTATTAAATTTATCTGAGATAACGTTAGCTTGTTTAATAATATTGTTCAATGAATTTATAGTCATAATTTGGGTTTTTATATTTTCATCTATTAAATTTTTGCTTAATGTATCCATCATTACTTCGTATCCTGCATATATAAAAGCTTTAGAGTTTTGTATTTTTTTTATATCACTTGGTAATATTTCATATTCAGGAGGATGTACTAAATTTGCGGGTGCTATATTTATTACATTATCCAAACCGCCAACATAAGCATAGGCTGCTGTCCAGCTTGTACTTGCTATATACTCTGAACTTTCTTCTTTTGTACCTTGTGAAAAAATAACTATACTTATATTTAGTATAATTAAAGTTGTTAATAATTTTTTAATCATGATGTTTCCTTTTTTTTAAATATTTTAAGATTGAAATTATTGAATATATAAATACTGCAATTAAGGCAATTGTTGCGCTTAATGGTAAATCTAAATAAAGAGTTGTAAAAAAACCTGATAGAGATAGTAATAATCCAAAGGCTGATGATAATAAAAACAATGATTTTGTTCCTTTAGATAATCTGCTAGCAATTAAAACAGGCAGAATTAATAATGAATCAATTAATAATGCTCCTATTAATCTCATAGCTAGGGCTACACATAAAGCGATTATTACTATCATAAAATTATAATAATAATTAACATTTATTCCTAAACTTTTAGCGATAGATTTATCAAAGAATATTGCTGTTACTTTTTTAAAATTGAAAATTAGAAAGTTTATAACTATAATAGTTAAGATAGATAAAATAGCTATATCCAAATAACTTAATGCAAAAGGAGAGCCCCAAAGTAATTGTAGAGAATCTTTTGATGGTACATTGAATGTATGAATCAATAATGAGGCTAGTCCCATTGAGAATACCATTGCAGCTGCTGATGAGAAAGAATTAGAACTTGGTATTTTTATTATTAAAAATACAATAAATAAATTTACTAAAATTATTATTGCAAGCGGGGATATATCTATTGCAAGAGCAATGGCACCTCCTAATATAACACCATGCATTAGTGCATAGCGAAGGGGGACTAAGTCTAGCCTTAATACCATAACACCACATAAGGGAAAAGTTATTCCTGAAAAAATTAATGCAATAAATGCCTTTAAAATTGGAGCAAGTGATAATAAACTAAGCATTTGGCCTCTCCATTTTATAAGTTTTCCAATTTAACTCTTGTTTAAGATCTTTGTCATGAGTAATTATTATGATAGTTGGCATTTCACTTTTTTTGAGGGATTTTAATAATTTAATTAATTGATTTTTACTAGTAATATCTAAAAAAGAAGTTGGTTCATCTAGAATTAATATTTTAGCTTTTTGACATAAACATCTTGCAAGGGATACTTTTTGTTTTTCGCCTCCTGATAGTGAATAATAATTTCTATTTATAAGATCTATAGCCTTGCATTTTCTTAAACTGGTATCAATTAAATAATTTTTTTCAATTTTTGTTAATTTATTATTTATGCCCATAGAGACGACTTCTTTTACACTAATAGGAAATGTTTGATTTTCTTTTTCTTGTTTTATATATCCAATAGTTTTAGGTTCTAATTTATTAATTGGTTTATTGTTAATTAGTATTTTTCCTTTTAATGGTGGAATTTCTCTTAATAATGTTTTTATAAAGGTTGTTTTACCAATCCCATTGTCTCCTTCAATTATTAAAGCATCACCGGCTTTAATAAGTATTTCTTTAAAAGTATATATAGTATTATTGTTATATCCAATTGATAAATTTTTAATTTCTATAGGAAGTCCTTTTGATTTATTAACTCGTTTTTTTATTTGTTCATAGATAGTATTTATATTTGTTTCTTTCTCAAATAAATCTTCTGTTTTACACATTAATTTGTCTATTATTTTTGTATAATGTGTTTCAATATTTTGACTTTCTAATAAGAGTTTAGCCCCTTCACTTATCAAATTAAAGTTAACTTTTTTTATATTATATTTGATCATTAAAGCGGCTGCTGCTTTTCCCCCAGTAGTATCATGAGCGCTTAAATTATCATATTTTTTAGTTGAGTTATTTAAAAATGATTCAAATTCAAAAAGAGGATATAGCCAAGAACTATATGATTTGAAAATAAGTTTGTCATTATTAAATATATTTAATGTTGTGCTCTCGATAAGTGGTTTTAAATAATTTTCCATTAATTTTCTCCAAAAAAAAATAGCTAGAAATTCTTTGATAATATATCAAAGCCTTCCTGGCTATGTTAAATTCAATTATTTTTAATTAAAATATGATTCCTTCTTGAAATCATCTTCTCTAAAATATATTTAATATTAAATTATGTCAATTTATTTTATGAAAGTATTGCTTCAATTGAATCAATAATTTCATTTATTATAGTTTCAAGACCAATTTTTTTTGTTCCTGCAATAGTTAAATTACATCTTGAAACAGGTATAAATATTTTATGTGCTTTGCTTTGTCCTACTGCAGTTGCCATTTTAGGAGTTATTTCTCCATGCAAAGCATCAGCTATTACAATACCAATTGGACCAATTATAATATCTGCTTCTCTTGCTGCTACAATAACAGGATTTTCTCCTGTCGCAATTCCATCAGCACCACTTTTAAGCATAGCAGAAGTTGCAATACTATTTGTACCTATTGCTATTATTTCTATTGTTGGATATTTTTCTTTTATCCTTTTTACTATGGATTTGCCAAGACTTCCACCTTGCCCATCTATAACTGTAATTTTTTTAATCATTTTCATTGATAAGATTATATTCTATTTTTTTTATTATGTAAAAGGTAATGCTAAAACTAATATATGTTTAGTTGTTTTTTTATTTATAAATAAATGCTTAGTATTTTTTCGATATAAATAAAAATATATTGACAAGAGCTAATTAGTTATGGGAAAATATAAATAGCGTTGTATCACAGACTTAACCAATCGTTAAACTAAGCGACACGCAGATTTTCACGCACAACGTGCAAACCGGGAGGAACGCTGTGCATACTTTCAGCGTTAATGGTAAAAAAATATCAACGGATTTAGACAAATCTTTGTTAAGGTTTCTAAGAGAAAATCTTAATCTCTATGGAACTAAAGATGGATGTAGTGAAGGTGCTTGTGGTACTTGTACTGTAATTATTGATGGTAAAGCCACAAAAGCTTGTTTGGCTAAAACTTCAAAATTAGATGGCAAAAATATTATAACTATTGAAGGACTTAGTCAAAAAGAAGAAGAAGTTTACGGGTATTGTTTCGCAAATGCAGGTGCCGTTCAATGTGGCTTTTGTACCCCAGGTATGATTTTAGCTGCAAAAGCATTAATCGATGTAAATAACAATCCAAGTCCAGAAGAAGTTAAAAAAGCAATTAGGGGCAATATTTGTCGATGTACTGGATATGTTAAAATTGAGAAGGCTATTCTTGATTGTGCCCGATTCTTTAGAGAAGAACTTGAAATACCTAACAAATTTGAAGAAGCAAAACTTGGTAAAAGGTTTATAAGACCTGATGCTATAGAAAAAGCTTTAGGAAGAGGTGTTTTTACTGACGATATTAATATCGATGGGATGCTTCATTTAAAGGTTTTAAGGAGTGCATATCCAAGAGCAAAAGTTCTTAAATTAGATATTTCTAAAGCTCAAAATCATCCAAAATGTGAAAAAATTGCAATTGCAAAAGATGTTCCTGAAAATAAATTAGGACATTTAGTTCAAGATTGGGATGTTTTAATAAAAGAAGGTGATATAACTCGTTATATAGGGGATGCTATAGCTATTGTTGCATCTAGTGAAGTTGATGCACTTGAAGAGATTCTATCACTAATTGAAATAGAATATGATGTATTAGAACCTATTACTGATGTTCATAAAGCTATGGATGAAAATGCTGCAAATATTCATGAAAAAGGTAATATTCTTCAAATAGAGCATATAACTCGAGGGAATGTAGAAGAAGCATTAAAAAATAGTGCACATGTTGTAAAAAATACATATAAAACTCCATATACTGAACATGCATTTATGGAAGTTGAGTGTTCAGTTGCTATGCCTCAAGGTGATGGTGTAAAATTATATACTTCATCTCAATCAATTTATGATGATCAAAGAGAAGTAGCTAGAATGCTAAAACTTCCATTAGAAGAAGTTGAAGTAGAAGCTGCTCTTGTAGGTGGTGGTTTTGGTGGAAAAGAAGATATGAGTGTACAGCACCATGCTGCATTAATGGCATATTTAACACAGAAACCAGTTAAGTTGCATCTTTCAAGGCAAGAGAGTTTAATGGTTCATCCAAAACGACACCCAATGGAAATAGATATTACAACAGCTTGTGATGAAAATGGTAAGATAACAGCTATGAAAGCTGAAATTATTGCTAATACAGGTGCATATGCTTCTTTAGGTGGTCCTGTTTTACAAAGAGCTTGTACTCATGCTTCAGGTCCATATAATTATCAAAATATTGATATAGTTGGTAAAGCAGTATATACAAATAATGTACCAGGGGGAGCTTTTAGAGGATTTGGTGTAACTCAAAGTTGTTTTGCAATTGAATCAAATTTAAATTTATTGGCGAAAGAAGTTAATATGGATCCTTTTGAATTTAAATATATTAATGCTCTTAGAGTTGGTGATACAATGCCAAATGGGCAAATAACATCTGAAGATTGTGGTATTGTAGAATGTATGGATGCTGCTAGAGATATTTATTATAATAAAGTTGGAAAAATTGGTTTTGCAAATTCTTTTAAAAATTCAGGAATTGGAGTTGGTTTTCCAGATTCAGGTAGATGTATTTTATCAATAGAGGATTCAGTAGTTCATATTAGAACTTCTGCTGCTTGTATGGGACAAGGTATTGCTACAATGGCAACTCAAATGTTAGGTGAAACTTGTAATATTGAAAAAGATAAAATATTAGTTGAACCTCCTAATACAAAAAGAACTCCAGATTCTGGTTGTAGTACTGCAAGTAGACAAACAGCTTTTACTGGAGAAGCTATAAAGAGAGCTGCAGAGCAATTAAGAGAATCTTTAAAATCTAATTCTCTTGAAGATTTAGAAGGTAAAGAATTTAATGGTGAATTTACTTTTTATTCTGATCCAATAACTTCTAAAAGAGAACATCCTGTTAGTCACCTTGCTTATAGTTATGCTATTCAATTAGTTGAACTAAATGATGATGGCAAATTAAAAAAAGTTTATGCTATAAGTGATGTTGGAACCCCTGTAAATTTGACAACTTTAGAAGGTCAAGTTGAAGGTGGTGTTGTTATGGGATTAGGTTATGGGTTAAAAGAAGATTTCCCAACATATGGTGGATATCTGAAAGTAAAATATGGTACTTTAGGTTTATTTAGGAGTACAGAAGTTCCTGAATTAGAAGTTAAATTTGTAACAGGTCCTGGTAAAACTAAATATTCATATGGTGCAAAAGGTATTGGAGAGTTAAGTACTATAGCTACTGCTCCAGCTTGTCAAATGGCTTATCATTTGTATGATGGAGTTTTTAGAAAAGAATTACCTTTAGGTGGAACTCCTTATAAAAAGAAGAAAGAAGCAAAATAAAAAAAAGACATTTTTTTTGAATTATGATATCCTCTCATTATATTGAGAGGATATTTTTTGGAGGTGTCTTTTGGAAATAAATAGAGTTAGTGTTATTGGATTTGGGGCAGTAGGGGCATTATATGGAAGTATGATTTCATCTGTTGTTGACTCTTTTGAAGTAATTGTAAATGGTGAGCGGAAAAAGCGTTATGAAAGTGTAGGAGTTGAAATAAATAATATTAATAAAAAATTTAAATTTGTTGATTCTAAAAATGCTCAAGAACCTCAACTTTTAATAATTGCTACAAAAAACAATCATCTAGATCAGGTAATTGAAGATATAAAAGATATTGTTAATGAAAATACAATAATTCTTTCTTTGTTAAATGGAATTGTATCAGAGAGAATATTAGAAAAAAAATTTTCAAAAGCTACTATATTATATAGTTTTGCAGTTGGTTTAAGTAGCGAGAATTTATCACAAAAAATTAATTATTCAAGTAAAGGTATTATAGTATTTGGCTCTAAATATGATAAAAAAACACAAGCTGTAGTAGATGTAGAAACATTGTTTAAAAAAGCTGATATAAAATATAAAATACCAAACAATATACAACATGATTTATGGAATAAATTTATGATGAATATTGTATATAATACAATTTCTTCAATATTAAGAGCGGGGTATGGTGTTTTTAAAAGTGAAGATGTAAAAAGTTTATTATTTAAAGTTTCTAAAGAAGTCCAATTAATTGCTAGTAAAGAAAAAATTATATTGAGTGATGAAGATATAAAAAATAATCAAAATATAATAGAATCTTTAGATCCCTTTGGAAAGACTTCAATGTGTCAAGATATTGAGGCCTCAAGAACTACAGAGAATAAATTTTTCACTAAAACTATTATAGATTTAGCAAAAAAATATAAAATTGATGTTCCATATTGTGAGACTTTATATTATTTGGCTCAAGGCGCTGAATATAGAAATGAAATGATAAAGAATAAAAAGATTAATTAATTTTTTGATTTTATTTCTTTTTTTGCATCATCGATTGCTTTTTTCATTAATGGGAAAAGCATTCTCTCAATTTTATAATTTTTATTTTTTATAATACTTTTTAATTTCTTTTCATCTTGATAATTAGAAAGTAATATAACTAGTTTCTTTTTCTCAAGTATTTTTACAGATGGAACATTAAATTTTTTAGCTACTATATCTCTAGCAATGAAAAAATGTTTTAAATATATTTTTTCTTCTTTACTTAATTTTTTCCAATTTGTTATTTTCATCCAACCTGGTTTTGGGTTTTTGTTAATTACTCCAGCCATTTTCATTTTTCTCATGGCACTATTATATTTATTTTCTTGTTGCGATTTTTCTATTAATACTTTTTTTAATTGATGAAGATATGCTACATCTTCAAGAGCATATTGTATTTGAGTATCGCTTAATGGTCTTTTTAGCCAATTTGTCATTTGATTTTTTTTCTTAGATGACTTGCTTCCTATATTAATATTTAAATAATTTTCAACACAAGCAGCATATCCTTTTTCAAATTCAAGTTCCATAGATAAAATTCTAATGTCAAAAATATTATTAATTTGTATACCAAATTGCTTATATACAAGTGATGCATCACTATCACAACTAAACATTATTTTCTCTATTTCTGAATCTTCTAAAAATATTTTTAAACTTTCTTTTGATATTTCAAAAGGATCAATAATATAATAATCTTTTGTATCAAATAATTGGATCAAACACAAATGTTCTCCATATACATGTAGATTAAATTCCCCTTCAAAATCCATAGCAAGAGTAAATAAATTATTTTCTTTTAAATATTTGATTAAATCATATAAGTGTTGATCGTTTTTTATTAATTTGTAATTATGCATAAATTTACAATATAGATTTTTATAAAAATAATAAAGACATAAAATAAGAGCTTACAAATAAAAGTAAGCTCTTATTTTAGTTTGCCCAGCATGGGCAACATCTAGGTGGTGAAAGTCCACTGTGGGTTT
>CAZPTG010000046.1:7692-12937 GCA_964589355.1 uncultured Spirochaetaceae bacterium | reverse complement strand
AGGTGTAATAATAAATAATTTTTAATAGATAATTATTATAATTTTAACAGTTGTTTGATTTTATTTAAAAAATATGACATATTAGTGTTAATATTAATTAATCTTCATTCAATAAATATATATACAAAAATTTATATAACAAAAACCAATTTCATTGGATTATAAGGTAATAATTTAGTGAAATATTTATTGTATAATATACAGTTAGTTGAATAATGAAATTATTATAAGGATAGAAAAATTATGTTAAAAATTTGGATTACAGGTTCAACTGGGCAAATAGGGGCTGCTATTAATAAAGTGTTGAACCCTTTAGGTTATGAAGTTTTTGAAACTTATCATGATGTGTTAGATATTACGGATTTAGATCAGGTATTAAATTTTTGTAAGGTAAATAGACCTCAAGTAATAATTAATTGTGCTGGAATAGCAAGTGAAAAAGAATGTAGTAATAATCCTGAGTTAGCATATAAAGTGAACTCACTTGGTGCAAGAAATATTGCAATAGCAGCTTTCAAAATAAATGCAAAAGTTGTTCAAATTTCAACTGATGATGTTTTTGATGGCAAAAATGATTTACCTATTACAGAATTTGAACCAACAAATCCAATTAGTGTTTATGGAAAATCAAAATTATGTGGTGAAAATTTTGTTAAAGAATTTGCTCCAAAACATTTTATAATAAGATCCAGTTGGGTTTATGGTAGTGGAAATAATTTTGTAACTTATATATTAGAAAAGGCAAAACGTGGAGAAGCCTTAAATATTTCTAAAAATCAAGTTGGTTCTCCAACAAGTGCAAAAGAACTTGCAAGTTTTATAATTTACATCATAAATACTAATGAATATGGTACTTATCATTTTACTTGTGATGGTAGGTGTAGCAGGATAGCTTTTACAAAAGAAATACTTAAATTAGCAAATCTTAAAAATATTAAAATTAATGAAGTAGATAAAATTGATTCTGAGTATTCTCTTAATCATCCATCTTATGCAGTATTAGATAATTTTATCATTAGACTTGAAAATAAATACAAAGCAAAATCTTGGCAAGATGCTTTATTAGAATACATAAAGGAGTTGAAATCATGAAAAAAGAATTTAAAAAAACAAAAATAGGATTGTCCTCTCAAATTTTTATTGGGTTAATTAGCGGAGCTTTAATAGGCCTAATATTTAATTATTTAATTCCTCAAAGTTATATTAGAGATATTGTTTTTATCGATGGTATTTTTTATGTATTGGGTAAAGGTTTTATTAGATTAATGCAAATGTTAGTAGTACCTTTAGTATTTAGTTCTTTAGTTTGTGGTAGTATGTCGATAGGAGATACTAAGCAACTTGGTAAGGTAGGTATAAGAACTATTGCATTTTATTTGGTAACAACAGCATTAGCTATTACAGTTGCTCTTAGTGTTGCAAATATGATTAATCCTGGTATTGGATTAAATATGAGTGCGATTCAAGCAGCTGATTCTGTAACTGTTTCATCAAAAACTCCGGTTAGTGAAACTTTATTAAATATTATTCCTATTAATATTTTTTGGGGCTTAACTAATGCTAAAATGCTACAAATTATTTTCTTTGCATTATTTATAGGTATTATATTAACTCGCTTAGATGATAAAGCTGCAACTGTAAGTAATTTCTTTAGTGAGTTTAATGATGTAATGATGGAAATGACAATGGTTGTTATGAAAGCTGCACCCTATGGTGTTTTTTGTTTAATTGCAAGAACTTTTGCATCAACAGGTTTTGATGCTTTTATTCCTATGCTCAAATATATGGGAGCTGTTTTATTAGCTTTATTGATTCAATGTTTCGTTGTTTATACATTTCTATTAAAGACAAGTACAGGTTTAAACCCAATTATCTTTATTAAAAAATTCTTTCCTGTAATGGCTTTTGCTTTTTCAACTGCAACATCGAATTCTACCATTCCTTTATCAATCGAAACTTTAAAAGATAAATTAGGTGTTTCAAAAAAGATTTCATCATTTACTATTCCTCTTGGTGCTACAATTAATATGGATGGTACTAGCATAATGCAAGGTGTTGCTGTTGTATTTGCTGCACAAGCTTATGGAATTGATTTATCAATGGTTGATTATTTAACTGTTATTGGAACTGCAACTATAGCTTCAATTGGAACAGCTGGTGTTCCAAGTGTAGGGTTAATTACACTTACAATGGTATTTAATTCTGTTGGGCTTCCTGTTGAAGCAATAGCTTTAATTATGGGTATTGATAGAATACTTGATATGACTAGAACTGCAGTTAATATTACAGGGGATGCTGTATGTACAACTGTAATTGCAACTAAGAATAATCAAGTTGATAAAGGCACTTTCTACAAAAAAATAGTTAAAGATATTAGTTAATTATTTTTCTGTTAATAACTTATTTATTTACTGATCTAGATTTTCTAGATCAGTATTTAGTTAAAAACTTTTATGCAAAAATATAGTTTATATAATGCTTTTTTTAATAAAAATGTTTTTTTTAAAAAATAATAATTTATAATTTTCTTTTAAAGAATTATAAAACTTTATTTCATAATTTTATCATGATATAATTATTTAGAGGTATTTCTCATGATTGAAAAAATGAAATTTGGACGAACAGGGCATTTTAGTACTAGAATTATATTTGGAGCAGCATCTCTCAGTGAGGTAACACAAAAAGAAGCTGATGAGACTTATGAGCTACTTAAAAAATATGATATTAATCATATTGATGTCGCCCATAGTTATGGCAATGCAGAAGAAAGAATAGGTCCTTGGATGAAAAAGGATAGGGATTCATTTTTCCTTGCTAGTAAAACTGATAAACGAACAAAAAGAGCTGCAATGGATGAGTTATATGAAACTCTTGAAAAGTTAAAAACAGATTATATTGATTTATGGCAGTTTCATTGTCTCATTGATGAAAAAGAATGGGATATAGCCATGGGTGATGATGGTGTTTTAGATGCTGCTATCGAAGCAAAAAAACAAGGTTTAATTAAGAATATTGGAGTTACTGGGCATGGAGTTAATGCCCCTAGTATGCATTATAAAAGTTTAATGAGATATGATTTTGATTCAGTTCTTTTTCCTTATAACTATATAATGATGCAAAATTATCAATATAGTAGCGATGTAAATAAGTTAATACAACTTTGTAAGAAAAGAAATGTTGCTATACAAACTATTAAATCTTTGGCAAAATCTCCTGTTAAAGATGGAGAAAAAAATCCTTATTCAACATGGTATTCCCCATTAACAGATGAAAAATCAATTGCTAAATCTGTTAATTGGGTTTTAAAAAATCCTAATGTATTTCTTAATAGTACTGGAGATATTACTATTTTACCGACATTATTAGAAAAAGCTTATCAAGAGTTTTTTATTCCATCAGATGAAGATATGAAGATGTTAATTTCATCTCAATCAATTGAGCCATTGTTTGTATAAATAAATTTTATCTTTTTAGTATTAAAATATTAAAAAGTAAATTTAGATCCAACACATGATAGATTACATTTATCTTCAAATTCTTGTATGAATCTAGATATTGCATAAATTCCTGTGCAATGCATTGGAACTATAATATTTGGATTCATATTTTTTAATGAATTTATTGTGTTTTCAGTTGTACTTGATTTTATTTGTGGGGGGAGGTGAAACCCTCCAATAACTCCATGAAGTTTATTTATACCTGTTATTTTTTTTGCATATTCTATTGTATTAATAATACCAGCATGTGCACATCCAGATATAACAAGTAATCCTTTTTCTTTTATATTAATAATTATTGCCTGATCATCAAGAATGTTATCAAATTCTTTAACATTGTTTCTAGTTAAATAAGATTCATACTCAAGTATTTCAAAATCTGTTTTTCTTGGAATTTCTCCTGTAACAGCAAATAATTTATTCTCAGGAGTAAAAGGTTTTTTAGAATCAATAATTGTATTTTTATGTGATAATATTGTTTCACGATTTGGATAATCGTTTATAATTGTAAAACCATTATCAATACAAGTCCTGCCTCCTAGAAAAATATCAGGATGTGCTATAACTTTTGCAGATTTTTTTAGTTGAGAAATCATCCAAGGAAGTCCATGAGTGTGATCACTATGTGCATGACTTATAACAAGATTTTCTACAGTTTGTAAATCTATATCAAGAATATCTATATTGTTTTTTAAGGAAACACCATTTTCTCCTGTATCAAGGAGAATATTATGTCGTTCTTCATCTTTATAAATACTAATATATAGGCATAAACTATGCTCAGCCATTAAAGGGACTTTCAATTCTTTTCCATTTTTAGAATTCATAGCTCGTTTTACATAAGCTGTATCTTCGAGAATCCAATCAGCATAATTATCCATAATAACTGTAATTTCAACTTTATCTACTTTGTTTAAATTTATCATTTGTTTACCTATAAAATATATTTATATATCTTTTTAAAGTCTACTTGTTATAAATAGATATATCAATGATTGAGATTAATAATATAAATAATTTTAAATGGAAAAATATTATATTTATATGATATTGTCTCTTATATGTTTATATAATTGAATAGATAAGCATCTCTTCATATAAAGTTAGCTAAATTAGATACATAAATAATCAAATCTCTTTCATTTATTTAAAAAATGAACACTTTTGCCAATTGAAAATATAGTGTATAATTTTGTGATAACAATAAAAGAGAGGCTTTATGTTAGAGTTAGGAGCATTGAGAGAATTAAATATTTTATCATTATGTGTGCGACTGTTATTAGGAATTATGTTTAGTGGATTTTTAGGTTTTTCTAGAAATATTAAACAAAGACCTGCAGGTTTGAGGACTTATATGCTAGTAAGCATAGGTGCAATAATGACTATGACATTGGCACAATTTGAATTAATTATGATAGAAACTGTATGGAGTGATGCATATCAAGAGATAGGAATAGGTCTTGATTTAAGTCGTTATGGTGCACAAGTAATTAATGGTATTGGGTTTTTAGGTGCGGGGTCAATAATATTAGCTGGTAATAGAAAAGTAAAAGGGATGACAACTGCCGCAGGATTATGGGCATCTGGTTGTATGGGATTAGCTTTAGGTGCTGGATTCTATGAAGGTGCAATTGTTGGGTTTTTATTATTATTTATATGTTTATCTTTTTTACCTATAATAGAAAATTCTATTTTATTAAATTTGAAGAATATGAATGTATATATTGAGTTTAGATCAATAAAATCAT
>CAZPTG010000046.1:0-7682 GCA_964589355.1 uncultured Spirochaetaceae bacterium | reverse complement strand
TGCTGTAGCAATTAGCTATTATGAACCCAAAAGTGAATTTATTAAATCATTAGATATCTTTATTTTTGAATTAGATGTTTTTAATAATTTTGATAATCCAAATACTTTAATTGGTGCTAATTTTTATATGCAACTTAGCAAAAAAAATATAAAACATTCTGAAGTCATAATGGCACTTTCTGAATTTGATGAAATCTGTAATGTTGAAGAAATATAGGGGCATAAAAAATGGAAGCTTTAAGAGAATTTAATTTAGTATCAATTATAGTAAGATTAGTTTTAGCAATGTTTTTAGGTGGATTAATCGGTATAGAGAGGGAATCTAAACGGAGGCCAGCTGGATTTAGAACTCATATCATTATATGTTTAGGTGCTGCCTTAACAACACTTACTTCACAATATTTGTATTTAGAATTAAGAATGTTTACAGACCTAGCAAGACTTGGTGCACAAGTTATTGCAGGTATGGGTTTTATTGGTGCTGGAACAATAATTATTACAAAAAGAAATGATGTAAAAGGTTTAACAACTGCAGCAGGACTTTGGACAACAGCTATAATTGGTTTGTGTTTAGGTGCTGGTTATTATGAAGGTGGAATAGCTGCATCCTTTGCGGTTTTGTTTGTAGAGCTTATTTTAAAAAGATTTGAATATAAATTTATTCGTAAATATAAACAAGCAATTTTTTATATAGAATTTAAGAAAAAAGGAACTATTAAAAATATATCAGAAATTTTTGAGAGTAATAAAATGACAATTGTCGATATGGAAATGAATAAAGATAATAAAATTAGAAAAGCTTTTATTACAATAAAAATGAAAAACTCTAAGGTAATCGATAATGTAATTGAAAAGATTTCTGAAGTTGAAAATGTTGAATTTGTAGATACATTAACTCAATAAATTTTATAGGAGGGATTAATTTATTAATCCCGTCCTTTTAATAATTATTATAATAAATTATGTTTAATCATCTTCATAAAGTTCATTTACAGTATCCCAAGCTTCTGCTTTACCTTCTCTTAGTTTACAAAGTAAATTATATTGATTTAGCAGGATATTAAGATGTTTTTCTTTTATTTCTTGTGTGTTATTTAATCCAATTACATTTTTAATTTCTTCACTATCTGAAGACAGATTCATAACTCTATTATATTCTTTTAGCATTTTATCTTTTGTGAAATAAAAAAAGTCTTTAACATTTAATAATAGTGTTGGCATATATTGTCTTCTTTTTAAATCTTCAGCAGTTTTTTCTATTTGAGCTTTACTCGCATCAGAGTCTAAATTTTCAAATTTATCTAATATATCATTCATAAAATATTCCTCCTAGATTTAGGATACTTAAGTACAAATCGAAAAGCAAGAAAAATATAAATATATTACCTGAAATATTAAGTTTATCAACTGAAATATCTATTGCAACCCTCTCTACTTTTTTTATAGGTTAATAAGTTATACTAAGTATTGAAAAAGGATTGGTTGCATTTTATATTTTTTAAATAGATATGATTATAGCCTAGAAAGTTTTACTTTGTGATATTATCATGTATATCAACATGGGAAAATTTTATGAAAATATCTAAACCTTATTTAATTTATAATGTCACTCTTGTATATGAGAGAGAGTGTAAATATATTGATAATTCTGCTTTACTAATTGAGAATTCTATAATTAAAGAAATATTTTTTGATAAAAGCAAATGGTCAATTTTATTAGATAATGATAATATAGAAACATTTGATGGAGAGAAAAATATTTTAGCTCCAGGTTTAATTGATATGCATATTCATGGTTGTAAAGGATTTGATACATCTTTTGCTAATAAGGAAGAAGCTTTATTGAATATGGCTAAAACTTTAGAAGAAAATGGTATAACAACATTTCAGCCAACATTGCTTTATGATTATAACTTAATTAAAGATTTAGCTTTAGCTATCAATAATAATCAAGTATTAAAATCATATATTCCGGGTTTATATATTGAAGGTCCTTTTATTAATGAAAAAAAGAAAGGAGGTATACCAGATTATTGTATTAGTGAAAGTAATATTGAAAAGTTAAATAGTTTGTTAGATATTAAAATTAATAATAAATGTGCAATTAAAACAATGACAATTGCTCCTGAAATAAAAGGTATTAATCCATTAATAAATATTTTAAATAAAAATAATATTGTTATAGCACTTGGACATAGTGATGCTAATTTGAAAGATTTACCAAAATTAGAAAAATATCATTTTACTCATTTATTTAACGCAATGAGTTCTATTAATCATAAGAATCCAGGAATTGCTATTTTCCCTTTTATAAATAATGATAAGGAGAGTGTTACTTGTGAATTAATTGGAGATGGTATTCATGTGGATAATGATGTAATGAGGTTTGCTTTTAATTGTTTAAATGATAAACAAGTTTGTTTAATATCAGATTCTATGAAATTTTCAAAAATGGGTAAAGGAAAAATGATTTATTGTAATAAGCTTTCATATTGTGATGGAAAAGCTTGTTACTATAGAGATAATAACACTTTAATTGGATCATGTACCCTTATATCTGATTCTGCTAAAAGCTTATTAAAAAAGAAAATTATTACAAAAGAATTATTTTTTAAAATTGCAGCAGTTAATCCAGCTAAAGTTTTAAATTTGACAAATCGTGGTTCAATTAGAGTTAAAAATATTGCTGATTTGGTTTTATATGATAAAGATTTTAATGTGATAAAAGTATTTAAGCAAAATAAATCGTTATAGTTTTATAATAAAACTTTTTTTATCTAATTTAAGATTTAGTTTCTTTATCTCTAATTATTGAGTTTTTAATTTTACTCTTTACCTTGATATATTATTTTGTTTCTTCCTTCTGCTTTTGCTTTATATAATCTTTTATCTGCAAGATTGATTATTTTTTCAATAGTTATTTTATCTTTGTTGAAAAATAGTACATCTGAAATACCAGCACTGAAAGTAAAGTTTATTTCATCATTTTTAAAAATATAAGTTTTATTTCTTACAATTTGTAATAGATTAAATATTATTTTAGCAGTTTTCTCTCTTGATGAATTATAAGTAATAATAATAAATTCTTCTCCACCATACCGAGCTAGAATATCTGTTTTTCTAATATTGCTTAGTATAGTTTTTGTAAAAACCTTTAATATATAATCTCCTGCAATGTGTCCATATGTATCATTTATTTGTTTAAAATGATCAATGTCTAAAATTGTAACAGAGAATATTAAATTATTTTCTTTATATTTTATAAAATCATTTTCTAATTGTTCAAAAATATATCTTCTATTGTAAATATTTGTTAAAGCATCTATAGAGGAGAGTTTTTTTATTTTTAATATATTATAATGATTATTATATATATTAGAAATAATACCAGATATAGTTGCTAGTAAATCTAAATCTTCTTTACTCCAAACTCTATGCATTTTACATTCATCAAAACCAATAAAACCCTTTAATTTATTATCAATAAATAAAGGATATACAATAATGGATAAAATACCTTGAGGTTCTAAAATAGATATAATATCTTTTGGTAATTTAAATATATCTTGGGAAAAGATTCTCCCCTCTTTTAGTAATAATTTTCTCCAAGATGGAATTATTTCATAAGGAATACTTTGAAGATCATTTATTTGAGGCTCAATACCAATATTGCACCATTCAAATTCATTGTTTGTTAATAAGCTATCTTTATTATCAATAAAAATATAGGTTCTTGAAACTTGAGTATAGACTCCAGTAATATTGAGAATGTTATTCATTTGTTTTTCAAAGTTGTCAATTTTAACTGCTAATAAAGCTATTTTTGAAAGAAGCTCTAAACTTTTCATATATTCCCCTTAAGTAAATTCACCTCGATATTTTGAAAAATAAATTTTGAAGTTTTATGAAATTATTTTAATGTGGAAAGTTCTAATAGACAAGTATTGATATTATATATAACGAAATTAATTAATTAATTGAAATTTTATTTCTTCCTGTTTTTTTTGCTTTATATAATCTTTCATCTGCATTATTAATTAATTTTTCAACTGTAATGGTGTCTTTATTGAAAAATAAAGTATCAGATATTCCAGCACTAAAAGTGAATTTAATTTTATGGCTTTTTATAATAAAGGTTTTTTGATTTATCTTGCTTAAAATATCATATATTTGTTTATTTGAATCTAATTTTGATTCACCATTTGATATAATAATAAATTCTTCGCCACCATATCTACCTAATATTTGATTGGTTTTTAAATATTTGGATATAAATTTTGTAAATTCTATTAATACATAATCTCCTACAATATGACCATATGTATCATTTATATTTTTAAAGAAATCAATATCCATTATTGTTATAGAAAATATTTGATTTGTTTTTATAAAATTATTTAAGTAAAGCTCTAATTGGTCAAAAATATATCTTCTATTATAGATATTTGTTAGTGTATCTTTTTTAGAATGTTCTTCTAATTGTTGTTCAATTATTTTTTTTTCACTAATATCTATCATTAGTGTTAAATAATATTGTTTATTTTGAGATTCAATTATTTCTCCAGAGAATAAACCATAAAGAAATGAGCCATCTTTACATCTAACTTTTAATTCGATGTTTTTTATATTTCCTGTTTTGGCTAATTTATTTGCAGTTTCTTTATGTTTCATAGCTTGTGGGAAAAGGTTTAATTCTGTGCTTGTTTTTCCAATTATTTCTTGATAAGAATATCCCAGTTTTTCTAAAAAAGAAGTATTTACATCAATAAATCTTTTATCATCCATATTACATAATGCCATAAGTGCTGGATTATTTTTAAAAACTTTTGTAAATTTTTCTAAAGCTTCTTGTTCTTTTGTTAAATCCTTTGACAATCCAAATATACAATCTTCATTATTCCATTTGCCAAGCCAAAAACGAGTTTCAACAGGTATTATTTTATTAGATTTATTTATAATTTCTAATGGGCAAGATTTTGTTTTTCGATCAGGCAGTGTATTTAGTATTTGTTTAGCTGCATCTCTTTTATTAATAGGATATAAATCAATAATATTCATAGAGAATAAAATGTTTTTAGAATATTCAAAAGTCTTTATTGCTGATTTATTTGCATATATAATATCACCTTTCATATTTCCAATAAAAATATAGTCAGTAATTGAATTAAAAAAGTTTTGGAAATACATTTTATCTTCTTCTATTTTTTTAGAATAATAAAAAGATGTATATAGATTAGAAATGAAGCTAGAAATTGTAGCTAATAAATTGATATCTGCTTCTTTCCAATTTCTATTTTCAATACATTCATCATATCCAACAAAACCTTTAATTTTTTTATTTATATATAATGGGAAAATAAGAATGGATTTTATTTTTTGAGGACTTAATATATTTATAATATCTTTTGGAAGTTTATTTATATCATCACTAAATATTATACCTTCTTTTTCTAATTTATATTTTATAGAAGGTACTTTTGTATAATCGAGATTTTGAAGATTATCAATTTGAGGGATAATGTTTTCATTGCACCATTCAAATTCATTCTTTGATAAAGTATTGTCTTCATTGTTTATAAAAATATAAGTTCTTGATACATTAGTATATTCTCCAATGATTTTTAGAATATTATTCATTTGATAATCAAAGTTATTTGTATTTACACTTAATAGAGCAATTTTCGAAAGCAATTCTAAGCTATTCATAATTATCCTTTATTTTTGAAAATTATATATTTTTACATTTATTCTAATATAACTTATTTTATTTAACAAGTTATATTAAAATACAAAAAACAAGATATTTAAATAGTATCTTGTTTTTTATAATTAATATAATTAAAGAATAATTTTATCTTTTAATTTCTCTATGGTTTGTTTTAGGTTCTTGAATTAATACCATTGTTGCTTCAGGTATGTTTTGTTTAATCCATACAGAGGAACCAATGATACAATCTTTTCCTATATTAACATCTCCAAGAATTGTTGCATTAGCATATATTGTAACATTATCTTCAAGGGTTGGATGTCTTTTTGCACCTTTTATGATATTACCTGAGGAGTCTTTTGGAAAACTTAAAGCACCAAGAGTTACCCCTTGATATATTTTAACATTATTACCAATAACTGTAGTTTGTCCAATAACAACACCTGTTCCATGGTCAATAAAGAAGTAGTTGCCAATTTTTGCACCAGGGTGTATATCTATTCCTGTTTCTTTGTGCGCCCATTCTGTTAGCATTCTAGGAAGGATAGGAACACCTGAATTAAATAGACTATGAGCTACTCTATAAATAGTTAAAGCTTTAATATAAGGATAAGATAAAATAACTTCATGTAGATTAGTAGCAGCAGGATCATTCATAATCCCAGCTTCTGCATCTGCTTTTATCTTTTTTCTTATTGATGGAAGTTCTTGAAAAAGTTTATCCAAAGCTTGATCTGCCTTTTTTCTACTTTCTTGAGCATCTTGACAAGAATCATCACATTCGTGGTTATAAGATAAATATATTAGATTAGATAAAGTCCATTTTACAGTATTAAGTTGATGAATAACAACCTCTTTTAAGGATTGTCCAGCAGCTCCTTCACATCTACCAGGAAACATTAATTCTAATAATTCATTAGCACATTTTTCTACACAAAGTCCACTTGGTAAGGGTTTTAAACCAATGAAATTTGCACTTTCATTAGTAATTCTCTCAAAACTGTCTAGATATTTTTTATAATTGTTGTTCATTTAAAAATCTCCTAATAAAAATATATATATAAAACAACAAAAAAACAACAAAACCGATGCAAATGCATCGGCAAAATATAATAATATATATTATTTTTTATTTAATTGTCTCCATCATCATTTATTAATTCGTGAATTCTGTCATAAAATTTATTAGAAAGAAGAATTGCAGCAATTAATTTTATAGAGTCTCCTATAATAAAAGGAATCAATCCAACTTGAATTGTTTTAAGCCATGGCATTCCTGTTGTAATCTTTAGCCAAGGAATTCCAATTATATATATTGCTATTGAACCTAATATTCCTCCAATTATAAAATAAAGGATTCTATTTTTTTTGTTTTTTCCCATGTTAGAAAAAAAGCCTGCAACTAAAGTTGCTAATAGCATACCAAATAGGAAGCCTCCAGTTGGTCCAATTATAGCAGCCATTCCTCCACCACTAGAGAAAATAGGTAACCCAATACTTCCTAATAGAAGATAAATTATAAATGAGATAAATCCAATTTGAATACCACCAACTAAAGATGTAAATAATACAAATAATGTTTGTAGTGTAATTGGTACGGGTGGAAGAGGAACTCTAATAAAAGCTCCAACGATAATTAATCCAGTAAATAATGAAGTTATTAATGTTTTTCTTGTGTTCATAGCTGGAATATATCAAATTATAAAACAATTGTAAACAAAATAATTTAAAATAGGTTAACAATTATTGTTTTAAGGTTGAATTATTGATAAATATTTAAATTAAATATATTCTTAAATTAATTATGAGTATAAAAAATAAAGTATTAAATTATTTAGAAAAAAAAGATGGTGAGTTTGTTTCTGGACAACAATTAGCAGATACCTTTAATGTTAGTAGGACAGCTATATGGAAAGCGATATCTGAATTAAGAAAAGAAGGAGCTTTTATTAATGCAATTACTAATAAAGGATAT
>CAZPTG010000045.1:3719-13036 GCA_964589355.1 uncultured Spirochaetaceae bacterium | reverse complement strand
GTGATAATGTTTTGTTTTTTTTCAGGATTATAATTTGCACTTTGATTAAATATAGGACTTAAAGAAGATTTATTAATTAAGTCCTCACCAAAAATTGGATTTAATATAAATTTATTATTAACTGATAATATTAGTAATCTTTTACTAAGGTTTGAGATGTGTTCAATTAAAGAAACATAGCTAAATGATTTTATATATGAGTTGTCTTCAAAATAAGTATAATAATAGAATTCTTTGTTATCACTTTCTAAACTTGTCTCAAACGGTTTTATTAAATCCAGTATTTGATTAGTTGTAGCTCCATTACAAATATAAAAAATTCCTAATAATAAACTATCAACATTATCAATTGTGGATAGTAAAGCTTTAGCTTTTTCTTCGTTTAAAAAAAAGCTTACCATTTTTTCACTAACATTTTCTTGATTAAATGGAGTTGTAGTTTCAGGTAAAAAATTTCTTGCTTCATAATAAAACTTCTCATTATCTAAATTAATTAACCAAGTTTTAAAATAATCTGGATTTTTTTTCATCACTTTTATTATTTTTTCCTTTATTGAGTTTCTTCTTTATCATAAATTTCTATTGAATATTTATATCCTTGTTCAGCTAAAAACTTTTGCCTATTAAGAGCGAATTCCTCTTCTTTTGAGTTTTGTGTTACTAGTGAATAGAAATGAGAGCTAATTTTTTTAGGTCTTAAAATCCTTCCAAGTCTTTGTGCTTCTTCTGCTCGTGAGCCAAATGTACCAGATAATTGTATCGCTACTGAAGCATCTGGTAAATCTATTGCAAAATTTGCAACTTTTGAAACAACTAATACTTTTAAACTACCATTTCTGAATCTAGAATATAATTCATCTCTTTTTTTATTTGCAGTAGAACCGGTTATTATGGGAGTATTTAACTCTTTTGCAACAATTTTTAATTGAGATAAATATTGTCCTATTATTAAAATGAATTCGCCTTCATGTTTTTTTAATAAAGAATGAACTACTTCAATTTTTCTAGGATTTTCACTTGCAATCTTAAATTGTTCTCTAGGTTTAGCTAATGCATAAGTTACCTCTTGATCTAAAGGTAGAGGTATTCTTATCTCAGAGCAAAAAGCTTCAGCAATAAATCCTCTTTGTTCAAGCTCACTCCAAGGTACATCATATCTTTTTGGACCTACTAAAGAGAATACTTGATCTTCTTTGTGGTCTTCTCTTACTAATGTTGCTGTTAGACCGACTCTATGAAGCGATTGTAATTCAGCTGTTACTTTAAATACAGGAGCTGGAAGCATATGTACCTCATCATATATTATTAATCCCCATTCTCCTTTTGTTAATAATTCAAAATGTGGAAATGGACCAACTTTATCAGGTCTCCATGTTAATACTTGGTATGTACAAACTGTAACTTGTTTTGCACTTTTATTTTCGCCTGTATACTCTCCAACTTCATTTTTAGTTAAAGTTGTTTTATCAGTTATTTCATTAACCCATTGATGTACGGATGCAACATTTGTCGTAATAACTAAAGTTCTTGTTGATAATTTTGATAAAATATCTATACCTATGATAGTTTTTCCAGAACCACAAGGGAGAACTATAGTTCCATATCCGGAACCATCTTGAGCTTCTCCAATTAGTGTTTGTGCAGCTTGATCTTGATAATCTCTTATAGAAAAAGACTCTCCAGCTAAAGATACATTTCTAAGTTTTACATCTATAGGAATTCCTTTTTTTAGCGGTATTCTATCATCTACAGGATAGCCGAGTTCAATTAATTTTACTTTTATTTCACCTCTATCTAATTTTCTTAGAGCAAAAGTGTTGTCTTTAACTTTAAATAAAAAATTGTTTAATTCTCTGTGATTTTCAATGATTCTAAATATAAGAGAGTCGGTGATTTTTAACAAATATACTTCTTCAAAAGAAGATTTATTGTTATTTTTTTTATCTTCTTCATTTTTTACTGTTGTATTTATAATTAAAGAATCAAGTAATTTTTGTTCTTCTTCACTTAATTGGATACCTTCTCTTTTTTTCTTAGATAATTCACGCTTTTTTTTGGCATTTTGAGCTTTTATTTGTAAATATTCATTTAATTTAGCATCAATTTCATCATTTGTTCTAACTTTTTTAGGTTCTTTAATATTTGCAACACTTTCTTCTCTATCATCTTCGCATAATATTAATTTTCCAAATCTTGATGAGATGTCTTCAATAAAGAAAATAATTGAATCGTTTATTGGAAATTTTGACCATTTTTTAAGTTTTTCAATAACTGTTGTGCTGATAATATTACAAGATGCAGCATTCCAAAGTGAAATTGGAGTAAGAGCATAAGTGTGTATATGTTCTGGACTTTTTATTAAGTCACAAAAAGTTGCAATGTCATTTCTACACTCCTCAAAAAGAGGGTGGTGAACATCTAAAAGTAAAGTTCTATCGCTTTGTACTATTAAAGGGGTATCGTTCAATTAAAAAGGCCTCCTGGATTCCTTTTCCATTTTAAAATCTAAAGCAACCAAGGCTGCCATAGCTTCGACTACTACTGTGGCTCTTGGACATATACAAGGATCATGTCTTCCTTTTATCACAAGAGTTTTCTCATTATTATCTATATCAATAGTACTTTGAGGTATTGATATAGAAGGTGTTGGTTTAAAAGCTACTCTAAATACAATATCTTGTGAGGATGTAATTCCACCTAATACTCCACCGTTGTTATTAGAGATAAAACCATCTTTATTCATAGAATCATTGAATTGAGAGCCTTTATAAGTTGCACTGTTAAATCCTTCGCCTATTTCAAATCCTCTTGTTGCTCCTAGACTTAGCATAGCTGAAGCAAGTCTAGATTCAAACTTGTCAAATATAGGTTCGCCTAAACCAACAGGTAGATTTGATATATGACATTCGATTATTCCTCCTATACTATCACCTTTTTCTCTTAATGTATCAAAAAGTTGTTCAATTTCAACAGATTTTTTTGAATCAGGGAAATGAACATCATTATTATTTCTTTCTTCCCAATTGTATGTAGGTTGATTTTTATCAGTTTTTATATTTCCTATTTGAATAGTTGCTGCTTCTATCTTTATATTGTCAATATCTAAATATTGTTTGGCAATAGCACCTGCAATAACTCTAGTTGCAGTTTCTCTTCCACTAGATCTTCCACCACCACGTGGGTCTCTAATATGATATTTATTATAATATGTATAGTCTGCATGAGATGGTCTAAATGTTTTTTCTAACTCACTATAATCTTTCGAAATTTGGTTAGTATTTTCTATAATAATTGTAAGAGGTGTTCCTGTTATTTTCCCCTTATACATTCCAGATAAAACTTTTAGTTGATCTTTCTCATTTCTTTTAGTACCAAATTTATTTCCGCCGGGGCGTCTTTTATCCAATTCAAGTTGAACTTTTTCTAAATCTAGTGGAAAATTTGGTTTTAATCCATCTATGCAAACACCTATAGCTGGGCCATGTGATTCTCCAAATGTTGTTATATTTATTATTTTCCCAAATGAATTATTTTTCATTATTTCTCCCAACTTTCAATGTTTTCTTTTACTATTTTAAAAGCATCGTCTATCTTCATATCATCTAATTTTATAACAAGTTTTGCATTGTTAAGATATAAAGGTCGTCTTTTAATATATAATTGATGAAATTGATTAATAGGATCTTCTTCTAAAAAAGGAGGTAATCCTAAAAAATTAATTCTATTAAATAGAGTTTTTTCATCAATATCTAAAAATATAAGATTATCACATAATTCAAAAGCATTTGTGTTTTCACAAATTCCTCCTCCTAATGCTATAACTTTATCTCTTGAATCTTCATCTAATAATTTTTTTAAACAATTATATTCTTCTATCATAAAAGCTTTTTTACCTTCATTTTTATATAATTGTCTCACACTATCATATTTTATGTTTTTTTCAATATATTTATCTAAATCATAAAATGCTAGCTTTTTATATTTAGCAAATAACTTAGCATGTGTGCTTTTGCCACTATGCTTTATGCCTGCAAAAAAGTATGTCATCAATAATTTTTATCCTCATCAAATAAGTCAGTCCATTCTTTGTTTTGTTTATCAAGTTTTGGATTTATAAAACCAAATTTTTCTTCTTCTTCTTTTACTTTTTTTATATGTTTAAGCCTATTCATCTCAAGTTGTTGAGAATATTGAGCTCCATAATAATTACTTTTCATAATTTCTCTTCTTTTATCTTTGGGTTTTCTGTTTTTCTTAATTGCTCGGTAGAATAAAGAAATCATGCATAACCAAAATATAGAAATAAATAAAGCTGTCAAAGCGTTATTTGCTTTGGTAATGAAGGGTGGGAAAGTCGAAAAAAGATTAAAATCCAAACTTTCACTTTTCATAATAGCAAAGCTTTGGTAAGCTTGAGATATAACAAAAATGATGTTGATAACTAAAGGAAATATCCAAGATAACCAATCCGGAGTAAAAATGAATCTTATTATCATTAATAATGATAATAAATAAATCATAAAAGTAAGTGTAGGAATTATATAATCCATAACAAAATACCTCCTAAAATGGGAATCTTAATTAGTAAAGTATATCATAAATGGGAGGGCTTGTGAATGCAAAAAGATAAAATGAAACAATACCAATGTAATCATATTGATTCTTTATTATTAAAGTCTAGAGAAAATGAAAAGAGTGATGATGTTAGAGGCTCATATTATAGAGATACTACAGCTATTATACATTCCTCAGCCTTTCGAAGACTAAAACATAAAACACAAGTTTTTTTCTCTCCAAATAATGATCACATATGTACAAGGATTGAGCATGCTTTACATGTAGCATCAATTGCATCAACAGTTTGTCGTGGTTTAGATTTAAACCAAGAATTAGCTTGGGCTATTGGAATTGGTCATGATTTAGGGCACACCCCGTTTGGACATGTTGGTGAAGTTATTGTCAGTGATATAAAAAAAAATGAAGGCTTTTCTAAATTTGAGCATGAAATAAATTCACTTAGAGTTGTAGATTTTTTATCTAACAAAGGTAAGGGAATGAATTTAACTTATGCTGTTAGAGATGGCATTGTTAGCCATTGTGGAGAAGTTTTTTTGAAATGTATCAAACCAACTTTTGAAATAAAAGATTTAAGTGCTGTAAAAATGAAAAAAGATTTAATCCCATCAACATATGAAGGGGCAATTGTTAGATTTTGTGATGCGATTGCATATTTGGGAAGAGATTGGGAAGATGCATGTAGGTTAAATATTATTGATAAAGATGATATTCCAAAAAATCCTAAAAAAATTTTAGGTTTTAGTAATAGTGAGATAATTGATACTCTTGTTAATGATTTAATGGATTCAAGCGATATTAATGGAATTCGTTTTAGTGATGAAGTTTTTGATGCTGTAATAGAGATGAAAGAATATAATTACCAAAATATATATAAATCTCCAATGTTAAATGGTTATAAAAAATATTTTAGTAGATTGCTAAATCTAATTTATAATTATTTAAGTCAATTATTATTTGAGAATTATGATGATGTTGAAAAATATGCTAAAGAAAAAAATATGTTAGCAATTGGTTTTTCTAATCATGTAAAAGATATGTTACCTATATATTTGAAAAAAGGTGAAGATATTAGGTTTATAATATTTGATTATATTGCAGGTATGAGTGATAATTTTGCTCTAGATTGTGCAAGAGAGATATTAATACCTGAGCATTTGAATGAAGAAATTGAATCAAATATAATTAGAAAATGGTACGATGTTGAATAAATTAATTATTCTTTTTATTTAATCTTTCAATTTCTTGAATAAATTGTTTTATATCATCAAAAGCTCTATAAACAGAAGCAAATCTTACATAGGCAACAGTATTTATTTTAGATAATTGTTTTAAAGTTTCCTCTCCGATTTGTGAAGATAAGATTTGTCTTTTTGAACCTGCTTGATTTCTAATATTTTGTTCAATATTTTCTAATAAATGTTTTATTACCTCATCATCAATATTTAATTTATCTGTACAGCTTATTATGCCTCTTTCTATTTTATTGATGTCAAAAGATTCTTCTCTTCCATCTTTTTTAATTACAGTTATTCTTTTTTCTTCAATTTTTTCATAGCTTGTAAATCTATAGCCACAATTTAGGCATTCTCTTCTTCTTCGAATAGAAGTCCCATATTGGTTAGATCTAGATTCAAGCACTTTATCGTTATCATTGTGACAATTTGGGCATCTCATATTTATTTCCTAATATTTTTATTGGAAAAAAACATTATATTTAATTCCTTTTTTTTATTATATGAAAAAAAAAGTTCAATTTCTAGTGTCATGAAACTAAATAATTAGTGTTTTTTTTATTGAAAATACGCTAAATATGAAAAAAGTCTAATTATTTCATATTTCTAATAAGTTCAATCTCTTTTTTATATCCTAATAAATCATTAGGTGTTTCTAATAAAAATGGTAAATCTTTTAAAACTGGGTGGGATGTTATTCTATTTATTGCTGAGTGACCAATATTACCATCTCCTAATTTTTCATGTCTATCTTTATGAGAATTCAATGCATTTTTACTATCGTTTAGATGAATTGCTTTTAAATTATCAAGATTGAGAACGTTATCAAAATCTTCTAATACTTTTTCAAGATTATCTTTAATATCATATCCACCATCGAAAACATGGCATGTATCTAATAGAACTTTTATTTTGTTTTTATTGTTTATTTCTTTTCTTATAAGAGCTAATTCTTCAAAGCTTTTTCCAATTTCACTACCTTTGCCAGCCATAGTTTCTAATAATATAGTTACATTAGAATTTAAATTGTTATCAATTAATAAATTTAGTGCTTTAATTATTTGTTTTATACCTATATCAGTTCCTTGATTAGTATGACTCCCCGGATGAAAGTTATAATATGGGCATTCTATGATATCTAATCGTTTTATATCTTCATCCATTAGTTTGAATGCTAGATCTCTCAATTGAGGGTTTTTTGAGCATAAATTATAAGTATATGGTGCATGAGCTACAAATTTGTTATTATTAAAGTCACTTTTCCATTGATTCTTAAAAGCTTCAATATCTTTAATATCTAAAGCTTTTATTTTAGTACCTCTAGGATTTCTAGTAAAAAACTGAAATGTTGTAGCATTGATGTTTTTAGCTTCTTTTATTATGTGCATAAAGCCTTTTGCAGAGCTTAAATGAGGGCCAATTATAGTGTTTTTCATAAAATATATTACCTTTCTTATTAAGAATTGTTATCATTAAAAGGCAATAAAATCAAGTAACTTTATTATTTTAATAAAATATGTTATAAAATATGTCTAAATATTAATAATAGTGTTGTCATTTTATACATTATGTGATTATATTAACATGTTAATTCGGAGGAAATATGGCAGATTCAGTAAGCAGTTGTGTAAAAAAAATAATTGATAAAACACCATTTATAAATGAGATGCTAGTTAAAGGAATTTTATCTTATAGTAACTATGCAACTTCAATAAAAGATGATGTAGAAAATAGCTATGGAAAAAATGTAAAACATAGTGCTATTGTTATGGCTATCAGGCGATATGGTGATGAATTAAGAGCTAGAGAAAAAAATGAGAATAAAATTCAAGTTGATTATGAGATAGTAATGAAAACAAAAATTTTTGATTTAAATATTGTTAGAAATGATAAGTTTTTGTCAAAATTAGCAAGGCTTTATAACGAAGTATCAACAGAAAAAGGTGATTTTTTAAATGTTTCTTTAGGTAGTCATGAAATATCTGTTGCAATTAGTGAAAAATATAAAGATTTATTAGAAGTGTTATCTAGTGAAGAAGAAATTCTTCATAAAATGGAAGATTTAGTTGCTCTTTCATTAGTGTTTTCTGGGAATTTTTTACAAACTCCTGGTATTGTATATGAAGCTGTAAGAAAATTAGCTTGGGAAAAAATTAATGTTATTGAAATAGTTTCAACTAAAAATGAACTTACTTTTGTAATAAAAAGAGAAGATTCTATGAAAGCTTTTGATGAATTACAATCATTTTTAAATTAAAATCTATATATGAAAATTACTATTATAAGTGGGAAAAGAAATTCAGCAAAAACAACAACCTTAAAAAGAATTGTTGAAAACAAGAGTGAAAAGTTTTTAGGGTATTTTTGTGAAAGTGATAAAGATAAAGATGTTTTTTATTTAAGAAATGTATTAAATAATGATTTAATTACAATTATGAGAACTAATTTATCAAATACTAAAGAATCAATTGGTAAGTATAACATTATCGACAATTCTTTTTTATTAGCTGAAGAAACTTTATTATCCCAAATTCATGAATTAAAAGGAGATAATTTTTCAATAGTTATTGATGAAATTGGAAGATTAGAACTTAATGGATCTGGGTATAATACCTTAATAAAAAAACTATTAAAGTTTAATTATGATTTAATATTTTGTATTCGTGATGAATTTGTTGAAGATATAATTGATAAATATGATTTGAGTAATATTGAAATTATTAATGTATAAAAGTAATCCCACAAGAAAATATTTGTGGGATTGTGACAATTATAATAAATAGGTTTTCTATTTAGCCATCTCGTTTTTTTCTTCCATAATTTCTTTTCTGCGTACTTTGCATAGATTAGAAATTTCAGATAAAGCTTTACGAGCACGAGCTGCAGATACTTTAACACCTTTTTCACTAAATTTTGAATTTTCAGCTTGATAATCTTCGAAAATCTTTAACAATTGTTCATGTGTATTCATTAAGAGCCTCCATAAAATATATATAAAAATTTTAGCATATATATTTTAAAAAGCAAATAAAAATACTCAAAAATAGGCATAAAAACAAGGTTTTTGTGCTTATATTGCAGATTTTTCGATAATTTTAGTAAAAATGTGTGCTTTAAATAATATTTTGAATAAGAAAATATTGTTTTTTATAATGTTTTTAATATTTTGTTTACATGCTCTTTTACATTACTAACTTTATATACATTTTCAATTATAAATTTTTCATTTATTATATATGTTGTTCTTACAATACCGTAATATTCTTTTCCATAATTCTTTTTTAATTGCCAAATTCCATATTCATTTATTACTTTAGTGTCTATGTCACTTAGAATATTAAAGTTTAGCTCGTATTTATCACTAAAATTACAATGAGATTTAACGCTATCTTTACTAATTCCAATTACAACAGCATTCTTTTCTTCAAACGCCTGTAAATTTGCTTTAAAATCTAAAGCCTCTATAGTACAGCCTTTTGTATTATCTTTTGGATAAAAATATAATAT
>CAZPTG010000045.1:0-3709 GCA_964589355.1 uncultured Spirochaetaceae bacterium | reverse complement strand
TATTTTTTTCCCTTTATAATCACTTAATTTTATTAAATCACCATTTTTGTTTGGTAATTCGAAATCAATTGCATTTGAGCCTTTTTCTAAATATGGCATATTAACTCCTACTATTGTACTTAAGTATATTTTTATAATAAATAATATTTTGAGAATAGCAAGTATTTTTATTTTGTTTTTTTGAATTATTATTATCTTAAATTTTCAAAAAATTATAAAAAGATAAGTTTATTAGAGATAAAAAAACTTCTTTCAATTAAGAAAGAAGTTAGTGGGGAGAGAAGGATTCGAACCTTCGAAGGCTGAGCCAACAGATTTACAGTCTGCCCCCTTTGACCGCTCGGGAACCTCCCCAATGTGTCAAACACAAGTAGGAATTTAGAACAGAATGGAAATATAGTCAACCACTTTTTGAAAAATAGTTATTTTTTTTTATAAAGAGTTTGATTTTTTTGAAAATATATTAAATTGTTACAACTGATAATTAATGAAATAATAAAATTTTATAAACAAATAGAATGCACTAATTTTATTTAAATACTGCAAATATCAAGTTAATAATGGAAAAAAAATTGCTAAGAGAATATTAAAAAGTGAAAATTAAAATTATCTTTATAAAAAAATGTCTACTATAAACATTGAAAGCATTTTATCTTTTTCTCTTTTTTTTGACTTTAAAAAAAGATTAATGTGAAAAGAAAATGCGTAAAAGGCCTTAATATATTTTATTAATATTTATTTGCAAATCAATTTGAGTTTTAAAAGTATCATATACAGACATCTAAAAAATTATCCTATGAAGATAAGCTGCTTTAAAAAGTAATGGAAGATGTATTAATCCAAAATTTTATCTATCTAATATCACTTTTAATTAAATAAAAGCCCTCACACTGTAATTAGAGATATTAATAGTATTATTATTATATCTATTATTAATTGGGTTTTTAAAGCTGATTGTAAAGGCTTCTTTGATAATTTATATCATAAATGGTTTTTGAAATTTTTAGAAAATTACATTAAATTAAGAATAATAATAACACAATTAAAAAATAATATTAATTAATAATTCTATTTTAGTTGTTATTTTAGTTGCTATTTTGGTGTAATATGTATAGATTGTTAATCAAGACAAACTTTATTTGCAAGGAGATTATTATGAAAATTGCTTTTTTTGATACAAAAAAATATGATAAGAAATGTTTTGACAACTATATAAGTGAAGATGATGAAATTGTATATTTTGAAACTAGATTAAATAGTAAAAATTATTTTTTAGTTAAAGGTTATGAAGTAGTAATTGCTTTTGTAAATGATGAAATAGATGAGAAAGTAATAAATGGAATGGTAGATTTAGGTGTTAAATTATTAGCTATGCGATCTGCTGGTTATAATAATGTAGATATAAAAAGTGCAAATGAAAAAGGACTTAAAATAGTTAGAGTCCCAGCATATTCACCATATGCTGTAGCAGAGCATGCTATGGCTTTATTATTATCTGTAGTTCGAAAAATAAACCATAGTTACGTTAGAACAAGAGAATTTAATTTTTCACTAAATGGTCTAGTTGGCTTTGATTTATATGATAAAACTATTGGAATCGTAGGTACTGGAAAAATAGGTAGAGTATTTATAGATATATGTAAAGGTTTTAAAATGAATATAATTGCATATGATCCTTATCCAATTAAAGATTCAGATATTAAATATGTTGATTTTGAAACGCTTTGTAGAAAATCTGACATTATTAGTTTTCACTGTCCTTTGACTAATGATACTATGCATATGTTAAATGAAGATACTATTAAGATAATGAAAGATGGTGTTGTTATAGTTAATACATCACGTGGTGCATTAGTTGATGCAAATGCCTTATTAAATGGCATAAGATCAAAAAAGATAGGTTCTGCTGCTTTAGATGTTTATGAAGAAGAAGCTGGATTGTTTTTTGAAGACCAAAGTGAAAAAGTCTTAGATGATAATACTTTAATGTTGTTAATATCTATGCCAAATGTTTTAGTAACAAGTCACCAAGCTTTTTTAACAGAAGAAGCTTTAAATAATATAGCAAAAACAACTATGGAAAATATAAAAAGTTATAAGAAAGGAGATAAGTTAATTAATTTAGTAAATTAGTTAAATATAGTCT
Source organism: uncultured Spirochaetaceae bacterium (assembly GCA_964589355.1). GTDB lineage: Bacteria > Spirochaetota > Spirochaetia > Sphaerochaetales > Sphaerochaetaceae > Pleomorphochaeta. The sequence continues at coordinate 1,563 of CAZPTG010000045.1, read as the reverse complement.
TTAATAATTTTTAAAATTTGTGTTATATTCAGATAGCACTTTTTGTGCACTTGGACCGGATAATCTTTTTTAATATCTGGCGTAGGGAAGCGTTGCTTCTGGCTATTCTATCTAAGTGAGGTACTTATATGAATGAACTATTATGGGTTTTAATGCTCATAATCAATTTTGGTGCAATTTTAATTGCATATCGTATTTGGGGAAAACTCGGATTATATCTTTGGGTCCCAATCTCTGTTATTGTCGCAAATATTCAAGTTACAAAAACTGTAAATTTATTTGGTTTAGAAGCAACTTTAGGAAATATAGTTTATGCTTCAGGTTTTTTAGTTACAGATATTTTGAGTGAATGTTTTTCAAAGAAAGAAAGTCGAAAAGCAATAGGAATTGGATTTTTTTCATTAATTGCTATGACATTAATGATGCAAGTTTCAATAATGTTTAATCCGGCTGCTTCTGACTTTGTTCAAGACTCTATGGTTACTATTTTTTCTTTTATGCCTAGAATTATGATAGCTTCATTAATTGCATATTTTATTAGTAATCATCATGATATTATTGCTTATGATTTTTGGAAGAAAAAATTTCCTTCAACTAAAATGATTTGGCTTAGAAATAATGTTTCAACAATTGTTTCTCAATTAATTGATTCTATTATTTTTACTTTAATTGCTTTTCTTGGTATTTTTGAAACTGATATATTAATTCAAATAATTTTATCAACTTATATACTAAAATGGATTGTAGCAATATTAGATACACCTTTTATTTATTTAGCTAAAAAATGGTTTGATGAGGGTAAGATTAAGACTTCTCTAAATTAGTTTTTTTCAATTTGTGGTAGTGTTTTAATTAATGTATTTATACATTTTTCACTACCACAATAAAGAATATCTTTAGTTAATTTTCTATTTAATAATAAATCATTATTATATATTACTTCTTTTTTATCAGGATATACTACATTAAAGTTTAACTCTTTTAATACAGCATGAGAGGATGCTATATCCCAAGCATATGCTCTTTGATTTATACATCCATCTATATTTTCAAAAATAGCTAAAGCTAAAATCTGAAGAATAGATGAGCCAAATATTCTTACTTTTCCATTGAATTTATTAAAATTTATTTTATTTTGAAGTTTAGAGCTTATTGTAATCTGCTTTGGAATGTCCTTAGATTGATGTAGTACATATTTTTTATCATCAATATATAATTCATCATAGGGGTCTAAGCGAACTCTAAGTTCTTCTTTTGCTATTCCAAATCTTGGTGCTACTATCATAGCCCCAACAGCTTTTCTTTCATTATTTACAATTCCTATTGATATTGCAAAGGATGGTAATCCTTGGGAATATATATCAGTTCCATCAATTGGATCTAGTATAAATGAAAAAGGTGCATCTTCATTAAAGGGTGTTATACTTTCTTCACTAATTATATTGCAAGAAGGAAATAAATTTTCAACACATTTAATTATTCTATTAGATATTTCAGTATCTGCTTTTGTTAAAACAGAACCATCATTCTTATAATGTCTAATAACATCTTTTTGAACTTTTT
>CAZPTG010000044.1:0-13145 GCA_964589355.1 uncultured Spirochaetaceae bacterium | reverse complement strand
CTTCCCCGCTCTCTCCTCTAAGGCTAAAACAACCATTATATTTTCTTTTGGATAATCTGCTTTTTTCAGAGCTTGCAGGGTTTCTTCAATTATATTTTTTCCTTCTTTGTAGGTGGGTAAAACAACCATGTGATAAATATCTTTCCAATTTTTTTTGAGCTCGTTTTTATCTTCCTTTTTTAAGTTTTGTGATTCTTTAAATTTTTGAGATGCAATTTTAGGTATATCTATGGACTCACTTTCTATTATTTTTTCATTTTGATCTTTCAAATTATTTATATCTATTACATGAGAAAAGTCTTCTCTTATTAACAATTTATCTAAAAAGGTATTTATTTTGTCTTTTTCATTTTTGTAAAGCTGTTCAGCACTATCTAAAAGAGTATTTATAGCATAATTTGAAGTATCATCTAATTTGAAAGAATCGCCTTTTAAACTATAGTGAATACGAACAAAATCAGCATCACTTAAGCTATTTGCAACATAAGAAGATAACTGCATTTGAGCTGTTGAAGCTAATTTTTGAATAGGTGCGCCTTTTGATGGATCAATCCATCCCATTAATCCTCCACTAATATCTAGCCCTTGCATTGAATAATCATTACTTGCAGTTGATAAAGAGAGAATATGAAATTTTTTACAATTAGGATACATTTTTCTAGCTTCAGTGTATGCCAATAATACTGGGTTGTTTGCAATAATGCCACCATCAATTAAGTATCGTTTTATATCATTTTTTTTATCATAATAAACAGATGGTGAAAAATAGGTTGGAGCTGCACTTGTTGCTCTAGCTGCTTCTCTTACATAGTAATCATTATCATCCCAACTATTAAAAATATAAGGTTCTCCTTTTGCTGCATCATAAGATATCACCATAGTAGGAACAAGAGATTGATTCATTTTTGCATTTTTAAAAGTATCATATAGAAAATTTTCAATATATTTACTATCGTATTTATCTTTTAATAGTGTTCCAAAAAATCTAGATTCTGAGTGAAAAATTTTCTTTCCATCATTTTTATAAAAATTAATTAAAGATGAGCATTCACTTCCTTTAGTAATTAACTTAGGATCTTTTTTTTCTAATTTCTTTTTCTTAATTATTTTATCAATAAAAGATAATGGTATGGTTTCATATGTTTTTAAATAATCGTCACCACTTTCTTTTTTTAAATTTGATATTAAAGGAGATGTAGTTAGTCCTAAAGCTATAAGACCTCCTGTTGAAGTTCCTGCTATCAAATCAAAAAATGAATAAAAGGGTTTTTCTTCATTTCTATCTTTTAAAGATTCATCAATTTTGGCGATAATATGAGCTGGGACTATCCCTCTCATTCCTCCTCCATCAATGCATAATATATATCTCTCTTCTTTGAATTCTTCTTTTTTTTTGTAGGGTAAAAGCATTTTTTCTCCTGCTATTTATTATATTATATGAAACAATTGAATTGTTAAATCATTACTAAATATAATAAAAAATATAAAAAGAGTATTATAAAATAGTAGAAAAAATCAAAATATTAGGATATTTATTTGTTTATGGATAAAAAAAATAATGAATTGGATATATTAGATAACTATATTGAATGTGAATTATGCCCAAATAGGTGTAAAGTTAATAGACGTAATAACCAATTAGGTATATGTAATGAAAGTGATGTTGTAAGAGTTGCTTTTAGTGGATTACATCGTGGGGAAGAACCTCCCATTAGTGGAAGAGCTGGATCTGGAATGATTTTCTTCTCTGGATGTCCTTTGCATTGTAAATATTGTCAAAAGTTCCAAATTAGTGGAGGCTTAAATACACGAGATGGAAATGTTGGAATCAAAGTATCAATAAATGAGCTAGCTAAAATGATGCTTGAATTAGAAAAGATGAGTGCAAATAATATAAATTTAGTAACACCGACACATTTTATACCATCAATTGTAAAAGCAATAAAAATAGCTAAAGAAAATGGCTTAAATATTCCAATAGTTTATAACACAAGTGGTTATGAGAATGTTGATGCTTTAAAATTGATTGATAAATATATAGATTTATATCTTATAGATTTTAAGACTTTAGATGAGAGTGTAGCTAAAGAATTCTGTGGTAGGAAAAAATATGTAGATGAAATTGAATCTGTTTTTGATTATCTTATAAAACAACATCCTAAATTTGAATTTTTTGATGAAGTTACCACTCCAAAGGGGGTATTAGTTAGACATCTTGTTTTTCCTAAAGAACTTGATGCAACTTATAAAGTTTTAGAATATTATTCAAAATATTTAAAAAATAGTTGTTATTTATCTCTTATGGTTCAATTTTTTGATCCAAAAAATATAAAACATTTTGAGAAAGTAAATGATTTTGAGTATAATCAATTAATAGAATATTTAAATAAATTAAATATTGAAGATGGTTTTGTGCAAGAAAGAAGTGATAACGTTGATTGGGTTCCTGATTTTAAATTAGATAAACCCTTTCCCTCTAATTTTTGTGATCCACTAAAATATTTTATAAAAATTAAAAATAGGAGAGAGAATTATGGAATATAATATAAGAAAAGCTAAAAAAGATGATGTTGTTGAGTGTAGAAAATTAGCTGATTTTGCAAATGAATTAATGCTTTCTAGAAATAATCCACAATGGTCATGTGGTTATCCTGAGATTGAAATATTATATAATGATGTTAAATTACAACAATTATATGTTGTCCATGATAAAGATGAATTAGTTGGAATGATTGCAATTCAAGAAATAAAAGATGATATATATGAAAAATATAATTTTTGGAGTGAAGGAGAATATATATCTGTACATAGGATTGTCTCAAAACGTTCAAATTTAGGAAAATATCTTATACAAATGGCCATTGATATGGCAAAAGAAAAAGGTGTCAATGTAAGAATCGACACCCATGTTAAAAACATTCATATGCAAAAGTTAATTGAAAGTTTAGGTTTTGTTTTAGTTGGTGAAACTGAACAAAACTATATTGATAAAACTTTAGCTCTAACATATGAACTTGTTTTTACAACTTAGCCTATAGTTGTTCCAAAGAATTTTTCTTCTCTTAATATTTTAAGAGTATTATCTATATTTCGTCCATCAGCACATATAACTTTCATTTGTTCTTCTTGAGCACCTTTACTTGCTATAGGATCAAATGGACAGTTTTTACCAGGAATCCATTCATTACCAACCATTTTTCTAAAATCCTCCCAGCTTATGTTATCTAATGGTTTAGCATTTTTATCTATTTTAGGATCAGCTGTATATACTTTTGCAATGTTTGATAAATTAACAATTAATTTGCCACCAAATCTTTTTGATAGATAAATTGCATCTGTATCTGTTGAAAATCCTGGCTTCCATCCTGCAGCAACTAAAATCTGATTGCTAAATTTAATATCGGCCCTTGGATCTGTTATAACTTCATCGCTACATAAATCTTGAAAAATAGAATATACAAGTTGTGCATTTAAATGAGTTGCCTTAATGCCAATCCAATCTTGAATATTATTATCAGCATCTTTTATTATTTCTCTATATGCATTTTGGTAAACTCTAGCAGGAGCTCCACCACCACATACTAATATTAATTTATTAGTTTTGTCTTCATTTAAATAATTTCTTATTGCTTTGTTGAAATTGCTTAGAAACTCAATATCTACTTTATCCGGAGCAATAATTGATCCACCTAAAGATAATACAGCTAATTTACTCATTATTTTTTTCTCCTATTTCTTCTTCTTTTATTTTTATAAACAACAATTTCAAAAAATAAAAGGGCAAAACTATAAAAAACGCAATACTAATATTAAAAATATCTAAAAGTTAAAACTTTAGGAGGTTTTATGAGTAGATTTGATGATTTTAATTTTATTGTAGTTGAAGGTAGATTAACTAAAGATCCAATTATTCGAGATTTTAAAAATAATAATTGTGTTTGTACTTTAACCATTGCAGCTAATTCATCTTACAAAAGTAAAGATTCATCGTATGTTCAAGAAGTGGGATTTTTTGAAATAGAGGTGTGGAATAATGCAGCTAGGGCTTGCAATCAATATTTAAAAAAGGGGTGTAAGATTCGAGTTAAAGGAGCTCTAAAACAAAGAAGATGGGAAAATCAAGATGGTAGTAAAAAATCAAAAGTATATATTAAAGCAGAAAATGTGGAATTTAGTAGTAATGTAGTAAAAAATGGTTGTGATGAAAAAGAGGATAAAAAAGGAGAGATAGAAGCTTCTCTTGGGATAAATATAACTCCAACTTTTTAATTATATGTATAATGCATCATTTATTATCAATGGTGCATTATTATTGACAATTTTTAATTTTTTGATAAACATGAGTTCATGTTTATCCATAAAAAAATAATCTTAATTACCTTAATAATCTTAATTTGTTTTACTTCATGCAAAAAAGATAAAGAGATTTCTTATAAATCTGAAAATCAAATAGCTTTAGGAACTGTTTGTTCTATTAAAGTGAGTGATAATGTATCTGATGATATTTTTGATAACTGTTTTAAAATATTGAGTGATGTAGAGAGTGAACTGAGTAGGACAAAAGAATCAAGTTTAATAAGTACCTTAAATAAAGAAAAAAAGATTAAAGTGAATCAAGAAGTTTTTGATTTATTTAAATATTCAATTGACTTAGCAAAAAAAAGTGATGGTAAATTTAATATTGCAATGGGACTTGTAGTCTCTCTTTGGGATATAGGGGGCGCTAATCCTAGAGTTCCAAATAAGGCTGAGCTAGAGAGTGTAAATATTAATTATAATGAGATAAAACTTGATGAAAAAAATTTAATCATAGAAATTCCAATAAATATGGAAATTGATTTAGGAGCTTTAGGAAAAGGCTATGCTGCTGATAAATTAGTTTCTTATTTGAAATCTCAAAAAGTAAATAATGCGATAATTAATTTAGGTGGAAATATAGTAGTTATTGGTGAAAAAAATAAAAACACTTCATGGATTATTGGTCTTCAAGATCCAGATGTTGAAAATGAAATTTTTTCTACACTAAAGGTTAGTGATATTTCAATAGTTACATCAGGTACTTATGAAAGGTTTTTTTATAAAGATGGAATAAAGTATCACCATATTTTAGATCCTGACACTTTATATCCAAGTCAAAGTGATATAAAAAGTTCAACAATAATTGGTGAAAATTCTTTAATTTGTGATAGCTTATCAACAACATGTTTTTTGTTAGGTTCTCAAAAGGCTTTAGATTTACTAGATAACTTTGAAGGTTATTATGGCTTTTTTATGTTAGAGGATAATTCAATTATTCATAGTGATGATTTTGATATTGAATATGATTTAATCAATTAAGTATTCATCTTTAGTATTTATATATCCAAATGTATCCCCTCTAGTAACAGTTATATAAAAATCATTATTTGAATTACTATCAATGAAAAAATAATCTTTTATATATTTGCGATTTATAGTTCGTGTTGAAGTTTCATATGTTGAATTAATAGCTGTCTCAGATAAAGGATAAGCCTTTTCCCAAAGTCCAATATTGGATAAGCTCTTTGCCGTTTCAAGTGTTTTTTCACTTGCAAAACCTTCACAATTTTCACTTTTTTTATTTGAATAGATTATACAATCAATAACTTTTGCATTGTAAGATGGACTATCAAGTAATAAAACACATCCATTATTTGAACTTAACCCTTTTTTATTTTCACTAATAAACATATCATCATCTTCTTGATTTTTAAATGAAATAACATAAAAATCTCCCTCATTTGCATAAACATCAGGAAGAACACACCTATCATTATAATTATTATTAAATCCATCTGATACAACAATACCAGCTAAAGATCCACTTTTTGTAACTACAATTTCAACTTTATCACAATTTTTTGAGGTCCCTTTTGTTGATACTTCACTAATTAAGATATCAGCCATATCTGTATTTTTTGTAAAAACAAAAGATTCAATAAATGTGGAATTTCCATTTAGATCTTCAACTTTTAATTTTATATAATGTTTTTCTCCTGGAATCATTTTTTCATTTTGGTAATATGTAATTTTATTTTTATTTACTTTATAATTAGTTTTTTCTTTATTATCGATTATTAGATGTGTTTTTTCTTTTAAATTTAATCTCTCATCAAATTCTATTTCAATAGAATATGGACTATTGCTTTCAATATATTTCAACTTAGGAGGAATTGAATCAAGATTTTCTAATAAATTAAAAGTTTTAATAATTTTAGATTCACAAGAGACAATTAAAAGTATAAAAACTGAGGCGATAATGTATAAATATTTCTTTTTTTTCATATATTATGATATAAAGAATTTTTTCATATTGCCCCAAAAATAAAAAATCTTTAAAATCAAATAAAAAATGAAGGATTGATTATGAAAAAGTTGTGGCAAAAAGAATATTCTTTAGATTCCTTAATGGAAGATTTTACAGTTTCAAATGATTATATATTAGATCAAGATTTAGTAATAAGTGATGCATTAGCTTCTATCGCTCATGCTAGAGGTTTAAATAAAATAGATATCTTAAGTGATAATGAGTTAAAATCTTTAGAAAAAGGTTTGAGAGAAATAATTGAATTAAAAGAAAATGATAATTTTGAAATAACTAAAGAAAATGAAGATTGTCATACAGCTATAGAGAGTTATTTAACACTTAATTTTGGTGATGTTGGAAAGAAAATACATACAGGAAGAAGTAGAAATGATCAAGTTCAAACTGCATTAAGGTTATGGATGAGAGAGTTTGCATTAAAATTATCAAATGAAAGTGCAAAATTGGCAAAAGAAATGCTAATCTTTGCAGATAAATATAAAGATATACCTATGCCGGGTAGGACTCATATGCAAATTGCTATGCCATCTTCAGTAGGACTTTGGGCATCATCTTTTGCAGAAGAATTTATTGATGAATCTAATCGAGTTGATGATTTTTTAAAAGTTTTAGATCAATCTCCCTTGGGCTCTGCTGCTTCATATGGAGTACCTTTAGATTTAGATAGAGAATTTAGCGCTTATCAGATGGGATTTTCAAAAGTTCAAAAGAATGTTTTATATTCAAACAATTCAAGAGGTAAATTTGAAGCAATGTTATTAGATTTATGTGATTATATATCTCTTACTTGCAGTAAATTAGCTCAAGATTTAATTTTATTTACTTTGCCTGAATTTGGATATTTTTCTCTTCCAAAAGAATTATGTACAGGAAGTTCTATTATGCCACAAAAAAAGAACCCTGATGGTTTAGAATTAGCAAGAAGCAGATCTGCTGTAGTAAGTAGTACTTCCTTTAGAATAAAATCTATAATTAGATCTTTACCTTCTGGGTATAATAGAGATTTTCAAGATACAAAAGAGCCTTTATTAGTTGGTGCAAAAGCTACTTGGTCTTTAGTAGCTATTATGAATAAAATGATAAGTAAAGTTGAAGTTAATAGTGAGAATTTAGCAAATGCTTGTGTTAGTGATTTATATGCTACTGATGAAGTATTAGAAAGAGTAAAAAAAGGTGAAAACTTTAGAGATACTTATAAAAATGTAGGTTTAAATCTTGATGCAGTAAAAAAATATAATCCATATGAGACTATAAAAAATAGAAATAGTATAGGGACGACAAATAATCTTTGTATAGAAGAAAATTTAGAAGAAGTTAATTCTTTGATTAGAAAAAATGATTCAATTATTGAAAAATATAAAGATTCTTATAAAGGCCTTTGTAATTTAGATATTGAAGTTGTAAATTTATAAATAAATAATAAAAATATATAAGCATCTATATTATAATGATTTGGATGCTTTTTTTATAGACTCTTTTATTGTTTGTTTGAAAACAGATGTATATATGTTTTTTTCAATAATAAGAAATTTGGTATTATAATATAAAAAATATTGTAAAAATTATTAATATTTGTAATTGAAATATTATTATTATTTATTGTATCCTACACTTATGAGCATCATTAAACCCCATAAACTCGGTGTTATTGCTGGCCCGGGTAGTGAATATTTTACAAGCAAGGTCGTTAAGCATTTGCGTCGCCTGTATAAAGAACGTTATACAAAGTTATCAAGCGCGCTTGCTAAACGGCATGATATGAGTGAGGAAGAAATCTTACAGATGGTCACCTTAATTGATGATATGAATAGTAAGAGAATTCCTAGAAGAAAGTGTCCGTCACAATTTCAGTGTCCGGATTTCACAATTAGAGCTAAGTATACAAGATTTGCTAATGGAGAAGAGAAGGCTGAAATCTTAGATCCTATAAGAGGTCTTAGAGTCTTTTTTATATATGACGTTTCTAATATGGAGCCTATAAAAATTACTGGTTCAAATGAACCAGTAAGACTTAGTGTAAATGATCATATAATGTTCTTATTGACCGCAGTTCATGCAATAAAATTAGCTGGGGCTGAATCTATTACTTTAGTATTACCTACTTATCCATATTCTAGGCAACATAAAAAAACTAGTCGTGAAGCTTTGACTGCAAGTCTGTTTTCTCACATATGTGATATGCTTGATGTAGAGAGAATTATTACATTAGATATTCACTCTAGAGAAATCGAAAACAGTTTTATGAAAACTCATCTTGAAAACCTTCATGGGTCCTATCAAACATTAATTGCACTTAGTAGATTAGTTGATTTAAATGATCCTGATATTGTAGTTGTTTCTCCTGATACTGGAGCTATTTCAAGAAATAAATTTTATGCACAATCTCTACATCGACCATTAGCTGTATTATATAAAGAGCGGGATTATTCAATTGTAAGTACCGATGCAAATCATACTAATATAAAAAATATTAATTTATTAGGGGACGTTAAAGGCAAAACTGTTTTAATGGCCGATGATATGATTGCTACAGGTGGTACTATGATTACTGCTATGAGAGAATTAATGAATAAGGGAGCAAAACAAATTATATGTATGATTTCGCTTCCTTTTTTCAATGGTGGTGGTATAGAAAATTTCGATAAAGCATATAAAGAAGGTGTTTTTTATAGAATAATTGGTACTAATTCAGTAACTCATGGTCATGATTTATTAGATAAACCATGGTTTGTTCAAGCTGATATATCAGAACTTTTTGCAAGAACTATAAGTAGACTTCATCACGGTAGATCAATAAGTCCGTTATTAGATAATAGAAGATTTATTCAAAAGCTAATTGATTCTCAGCAATCTTCTGGATCTTTTAATGAGAAAAAAAAGAAAAAAGAAAAGAAATAAATAAAATTTAAGTAAAAGGCTCAAATAATTTGAGCCTTTTACTATTGTAAAATTATTTTATTATTGAGTTTTATAATTATTTATTATATAGTGCTAAAACTAAACAAATTTTAAATAAAAAAAATATAAAGGAGCCCTTTATGCAAATGTCACACAGAATATCTGGATTTAAATGTTCGCCAATTAGAAGATTATCCCCATATGCTGTGGCCGCCGCGAATAAAGGAATAAAAGTTCATTTTTTAAATATTGGTCAGCCTGATATAAAAACACCTCCTGAAGCTTTAGCTGCAATTAGAAATTTCTCAAAACCTAATATTCCATATGGTCCTAGTGAAGGATTGTTAGAATTACGCGAAGGTGTTGTTGAATATTATAAAAAACAAAATATAGATATTAATGTAGATGATGTATTAATTACTACTGGTGGATCAGAAGCACTTCAATTTGCTTTTATGACATTATGTGATCCTTTTGATGAAATAATTATACCAGAGCCTTATTATACTAATGTAACTAGTTTTGCAAGAACTGCAATGGTGAATTTAGTCCCAATTACTAGTAGGATTGAAGATTCTTTTTCTTTACCTCCAATTGAAGAATTTGAAAAAAGGATTACAAGAAAAACTGGTGCTATTTTATTATGTTCACCTAACAATCCTACAGGCTATATTTATACTAGAGAAGAGATGAAAAGTATTTTAAATCTTTGTAAAAAAAATGATATATTTTTAATTGTTGATGAAGTTTATAGAGAATTTTGTTATGAAGATGACTTTTTTAGTGTTTTAAATTATAAAGATTATGAAGATAGGATAGTATGCATTGATTCTTTTTCAAAAAGATATAGTATGTGTGGTTCTAGAATTGGTGCAGTTGTTACGAAAAATGAAGACTTTAAAGCAAATATGTTAAAGTTGTCTCAAGCTCGATTATGTCCGCCTGATATTGAACAAATTGCAGCGATTGCAGCATTAAAAACATCTGAAGATTATCTTATTAATGTAAAAGAAGAATATAAAAAAAGAAGAGATTTTTTAAGTGACGGCTTAAAAAAAATTGATGGAATTTTTTCTTCTAAGCCAAAAGGGGCATTTTATTTAGTTGCAGAGCTACCTGTTGATGATGCTGAAAAATTTGCAATATTTCTATTAGAAGAGTTTAGTTATAATAAAGAAACTGTTATGATTGCGCCTGCTGAAGATTTTTATGTAACTCCTAAAATTGGAAAAAAACAAGCAAGAATTGCATATGTTTTAAATACTGAAGATTTATCTAAGGCTTTAGTTTGTCTAGAAAAGGGTCTAGAAGCTTATACAAAAAAATATTTATAAAATAAAAAATATAGAAAATTAGCTACTATTTCAAATTTTTGTTATAGTAGTTTTTTTTTGCTTGACGCTTTATTATTTGTAATTCATAATTTATTGTGGTAAAAAAAATAATGAAATTTTAGATATTTTTTTTACCTTAGAAGGTTTTTGATGAGTAAAAATAAATTAAATTTGAATATTGAATATTTTGTTTATATAATAATCATATTAATTGGATTAGTATTTGTTTTTTTATATAAATTTAATATAGAAGAGACTCAAAAAAAATTACGTATAATTGCAGAACAAGAAGCTGAAAAAGAAATTAAAGATTCTATAAATAATTTAATAATGATAATTGATTCAAGACGCTCAAGTGAGTTTTCTAAATATGATGAAAAGACTTTAGATTCTGAAACAAAAAAGAAAATTGATGATGAGATAAAATCTGAATTTGATGAAATAATAAGAAACTTAGATTTTTATAAAAATCAATATTTTTGGGTAAATGAAGTCATTAATTATGAGGGTGGAGATAATTATGCAATAAGAAGAATTCATCAAAATCTTGTAAATACTGAGGGGTGTTTTTTATCAACTAATACAAGAGATTTTAATAATAAAAAACCTTATTTAACAGAGCTTGAAGGGATGATTCAAAACGGGGAACTTCTTCAAAAATATTATTTTAAAAATAAAGTAGATGATAGAATTGTAGAGAAATTGTCATATGCAAAATTATATGAACCCTATAATTGGATAATTGCAACTGGTATACCATTAGAAGATATTTATTACCAAGCTAATCTTTTAAAAGAAAAATGTAAAACACTTTCTCCATTTATCTATTTTATAATTTTTTGTTTTGTTTTTGTTTCTTGTTTACTTTTTTATTTATATTCAAAGAAAAGAGAATTGAAAAATAATGAACAATTGGCAATTAAAGAAAATAATTTTAAATCTGAATTTGTAGCTAATGTAACACATGATTTGAGAACTCCATTAAATGCATTAATTGGTTTAACCTCTTTGCTAAATAATGATAAATTAGAAAAAGATGAAACAAGAGAATATCTATCTAAAATAGATATTTCTTCAAAATATTTATTGTCCTTAGTAGATGAAATTTTAGATATTTCTGCTATAGAAGATGGTAAAATGGTTTTAAAAAATGAAAATTTTAATTTAAAAGATATTATCTATCCCATAAATAATCTTTTCTATATTCAAAGTAAAGAAAAAGGTATAAATTTCAATTGCTATTGTGAAAATATAATATATGAAAATTTGAAAGGTGATGTTTTTAGATTAAAGCAAATTATTTCAAATCTTCTCTCGAATGCAATAAAATTTACTAATTCAGGTGGATTTGTTAATCTAATAATTAAACAAGAATTAGATAAAAATAATAATTTGATTTTATCAATTAATGTTATTGATAATGGAGTTGGTATAAGTAAAGATAAATTGGATATTATTTTTAATAAGTTTGAGCAAACTTCAGCAGATATAAAAAATATTTATGGTGGAAGTGGTCTAGGCCTTTCAATAGTAAACAAATTAGTTTTAATGATGAATGGTACTATTGATGTGAAATCTAGTAAAAATAACGGCTCTAATTTTGAAATAAAGGTATATATAGAAGAAAATAATAAAGAAAATAATAAAGAAAATAATATAAAATTAAGCAATAAAAAGATTCTTTATATTGATGAAGAATATTCTAGTAAATTATTTTCTGCAATTTGTAAAGATTTAAATTTAGAATGTAATGTAGAAAATAATATTGAAAAGGGTTTATTAAAATTAAAAAAATCTACCAATAAAAAGATTATATATGATTATATTATTATTTCAATTGATGATAGTAATATCAGTTTTAAAAACAATTTCAAAGAATTCCTTAATTTAGTTGATACAAAATTTACAACTGTTATCTTAATATCTTATCAAGATAATATGAATTATAAAAATTTTAATCATGCTTTTCTGAAAAAACCTATTTTAAAATCAGATTTAGTTAAATTAATAAATGAAGGCTTAATTAAATATAAAACGAATAATAAATTAGATGAAAAAAAATATGATAATTTAAAAGTATTAGTAGCTGAAGATAATGAGATTAATAGATTTGTAATAAGAAAGATTCTTTTAGCAAAAAATGTTTTAGTTGATACAGTGGAGAATGGAGAACAAGCTTTTGAAAAATTTGTTGAAAAAGGTGATAATTATTATGATTTAATATTTATGGATTATAAAATGCCAATTTTAGATGGAGTGAAAGCTACAAAATTCATTAGAGGATATTCATATACTTATAGTAAAAATGTAATAATATATGCTATGACAGCAAATACATATACAAAAGATATTGATAATTTTTATTTAGTTGGTATGAATGGTTATTTTTCAAAACCTATAGATGTTGATAAAATATATCAAATACTAAATAAAATATATATCAATAAAAATAATAAATTGAGTTAATTAATTTTCATTTGTTAATGAATGAATAAAAGGGATAAGAACAGAGAGCGCAATTTCGTTATGTCCCCCTTCTGGAATAATTAAATCAGCATATTTCATTGTTG
>CAZPTG010000043.1:0-13378 GCA_964589355.1 uncultured Spirochaetaceae bacterium | reverse complement strand
CCAACAGCTCTATCAATTGCATCCATAGCTCTAATTAAACCAGTAGTATTACAAGATGTTAATTTTAAATAATCAGCGCCAACTCCTTTATCATAGTTAGCATAACCATGGAAGAAAATATCTGCTACATCATTTTTTTCTCCACCTTGGAAAATAGCTTTTGTGTTATATTTTTCATATAACTTTTTATTCATTGCCCCTACACCAGCATTAGTTGCATCAAGCATAATATCAACTTCTTGTACTAAATCCTCTAAAGTTCCACTAACTGGAATATTTTTATCAGTTAATAAATGTTTCTTCTCCGGTACAGCAGTAAAAAGTTTATAAGGCATACCTTTTTCATACAAAGCTTGAATAGGTAAAGTTGGAGCTACATCAGCTACCCCTACTAATTCCATATCTTCTTGAAGTGCTACACCATCTGCTAATCTTTGACCAATTGTACCGTATCCGGCTACACCTACTTTAACTTTTCTCATAAATTTTCTCTCCTTAACGAATTTTATCTAATTCATCTTTTACAAATTTTAATAAAATTGGATCTACTTCTAAATCATTAAGATTTTTTGAAGTACTACATCGTCCCTTTTCAATTAAATCATTATAAACTTCACATATGTATTCAACAGATCTATCTGGTTCAATAATTCCTGTGTTAATTATCATGTCAAAATTATTAGTATTTTGATAATCAAATCTAAAATCAGATTCAACAAAATTCTTTCTTATCTTATCATTCTCTAATACATGATTATAAGCTTCATCATACTCCATATCATGTTCAGCCATTTGTCTTTTTACTCTTATTTCAAGAGGAGCTTTTGTTCTAATATTTAAAACATCATTAAAGTTTTCAAAAATACCAAAACCACCACGTCCAACTATTACAACATCACCAGCTTTACCGATTGCTTCCTCAGTTTTTGCTAAAAAATCTATTGTTTGATCTCTAATAGAACGATATTTATCCCAAAAATTAGGTGCTTCATCATAAATTTCTTTAAATGCACTAAAGCCATATTCTCTCATAATTCTTGAAATAAAAGCTTTGTCTGCATAAGCCATATTCAACTTTTTTGCAACCTTTCTTCCGATATAAGTACCTTCACTACCCATTTTCCTAGAAATTGTAATTACGCCCATATTCTCCTCCTTCTTTATTTAGAGATGGCAACTTCGCTTATTAATACTGGTCTATGTTCTTTTAGTGATTTTGATGCTGCTAGAGCTATTTCAACAGGTCTAATTGCATCATCAATACCACATTTTATTTGAGCACCATCATTAACTGAATTAATAAAATCAATAATTTCATTAGCGTATGAATCAATATATCTATCTAAGAAGAAATAAAGTGGTTTTTCTGATTCAACACTATCCTTTGTACTTAGTTCAATTAAGCTTTTTCTATCATTTTCAACTTTTGCACAACCTTTAGATCCGAAAACTTCTGTTCTTTGATCATATCCATAAACAGCTTGTCTAGAATTATCAATAACAGCTAAAGCTCCATTTTCCATTTTAAGAGAAACCATTGCAGTATCAACATCACCTGCTTTACCAATTTCTGGATCAATTAATACAGCACCTGTTGCATAAACTTCTTTAACTTCACTATTACTTAAATATCTTACCATATCAAAATCATGGATCATCATATCTAAGAATATTCCACCAGAGCCTTTTACATATTCAGCATTTGGTGGTTCAGGATCTCTTGATGTAACTTTAATTACATGAACATCTCCAACTTTATTTTCCATAACAGCTTTTCTTACATCACTATGATTGTGATCAAATCTTCTATTAAAACCAATTTGGAAAAGTATGCCATTTTCTCTAACAACTTTCATTGTTTCATCAATTCTTTTTAAATCAGTATCTACAGGTTTTTCGCAAAATATATGTTTTTTAGCTCTTGCTGAAGCTTGTATCAATTCTGAGTGTGTTGATGTTGGAGAACAAATCAAAACAGCATCAATTTCTTTGTGATTAATTATATCATATGGATCTTTATAAGTTTCACTAATTCCTATTTCTTTAGCCCAAGTTTCTAATTTCTCATTCATAAAAGGATCAGCAATAGCAACAATTTTAGCTCCTGGAACTAAATTTGTTATACTTTGTGCGTGTACACGTCCAATTCTTCCTCCACCGATAATACCTACTTTTAATTTTTTCATAAACTTACTCCTACAACCCTGTGTTTTCTTTTATATATTTTCTTGCTTGAATTGCATATTCAAGCGGATTTGCTTTTAATGGATCTTGTTCAGCTTCGACAACCATCCATCCCTCATAATTATTTTCATCTAAAATTTTAAAAATTGATGAAAAATCAATACAACCATCACCTGGGATTGTAAAAGCCCCTGCTCTAACTGCATCTAAAAAACTTAATTTTTCTTTTTTTACTTTTTCTACTATATTTGCTCTTATATCTTTTAAATGTACATGAGCAACTCTATCAATAAATAAATTTAAAGCTTTAACTGGATCTTCATTTGAAAAAGCAAAATGACCAGAATCATAAATAAGAAAAACATATCTTTCATCTGTTAAATCTAGCAACTTTTTTGTTTCTTCAATAGTTTGACAAGCTGTTCCCATATGATGATGGTAAGCTAATTTAAAACCTCTCTCTTTTGCTATTTTACCTAAAACATTTAATCCATTAGCAATTACTTGCCATTGAGAATCATCAAATATAGGTTTTTCATCAAAAATACTTTTATTTAAACCTTGAATACTATTACCTTGTTCTGCAAGACCAATAATATTAGCACCCATTTCTTCTAGAAAATCTAATTGTTTATTAAAATCTACAATTATATCTTCTAGTGATTTTGTAGTTAGAAACAATGAAAACCATTGATTACAAAATGTAAGTCCTCTCAAATCTAACATAGGTTTTAATATCTTAGGATCTTTTGGATATTTATTTCCTACTTCACTACCACTAAAACCAGCAAGCGCCATTTCACTAACACATTGTTCAAAAGTGATATCACCACCTAAAGCTGGCAAATCATCATTTGTCCAATCTATTGGAGAAATTCCTAATTTAATTTTATCTTTATTCATTATTAACCTATATCTTTAATATTTTTTTGTTTTAGCTATATGATCATTTAAATCATTGTATGCTTTTACAACACTATCTTTATCAGATACTTCTGCAGTTCCAACTCTCCACCAACTTTGATAAGAATTACTCATTGAATCTTCATCAACTTTAATATCTATTAAAGTTGATTTCTTACTTTCTTTTGATTCTTTTAAGGCTTTATACAATTCTTCACTATTTGAAACAGTCCAAACATCACAACCATAACCTTTTGCGATAGTTGCATAGGAGACATTTAAACGAGCTCCTGTTGAATCTAATCTATTGGTATTTTTTCCTCTATAAACTAATTCACAACCAAATTTTGGGATACCTTGAGATCTTTGAAGATTATCAATACAACCAAAACCATTATTATCAAATAGCATTATATTTATTTTTATATCATTTTCTAAAGCTGTTAATAATTCAGAATGAAGCATTACAAAAGATGCATCTCCAACCATAGAATATACTTCAACATCTTCTCTAGCTAATTTTACACCAAGAGCACCACTTACTTCATAGCCCATACATGAATAACCATATTCCATATGATAAGTTTCTCTCTCATAAGCTCTCCATACACGTTGCATATCTCCTGGTAAAGAACCAGAAGCTCCTACTACTATACTATTTTTATCAAAAGCCTCTTCATTCATGATTCCAAGTGCTCTAAGTTGTGAATAACGATCATTAGGACCTAATTCTAAAGAATATAATCTATCTACTTCTTTATCCCACTCATTCTTTACATCAACAATTTCATTTTTGTATTTTGATTTATAATTAATTTCTTCTAAGATTTTATCTAAAGCTTCTAAGCCTTTTTTAGCATCACAAACTAAAGGTATAGAATCCATTTTTATTGCATCAAAATCATTAACATTAATTGATATTATTTTTGCTCTATCAAAATCAAATAACCATTTACTAGAAGTTGTAAAATCAGATAATCTAGAACCTACTGAGATAATTAAATCTGCTTCTTTTGCAAGTTTATTAGCAGCTAAGCCACCTGTAACACCGATACCACCAAGGTTCATTGGATGAGAATACTCAACAGCGCTTTTCCCAGCCTGAGTTTCTCCAAAAGGAATATTATATTTTAAAGCGAAATTAGCAAAATCATCACTACATTCACTATATCTAACACCACCACCACATATCATTAAAGGCTTTTTACTATTTTTTATAGCTTCAATTGCTTTTTCAACAACACTCTCATTAGCACTTGCTCTATCAATGTAGTGAATTCTTTTATTAAAAAATTCAAGTGGAAAATCAAAGGCTTCACCTTGCACATCTTGAGGTAAGGCTAAACAAACAGCTCCTGTATTTATACTAGAGGTTAAAACTCTCATTGCATTAATCAAAGCACTCATTACTTGTTCAGGTCTATTAACTCTATCAAAATATCTACATACAGATCTAAATGCATCATTTGATGTAATACTAACATCATCAAATTGTTCTAATTGTTGTAATACTGGATCAGGTTGTCTACAAGCAAATGTATCTCCAGGCAATAATAAAACAGGAATTCTATTAGTTGTAGCAAGAGCTGCAGCTGTTACTAAATTCATAGCACCAGGGCCAATAGAAGTTGTAACAGCCATAATTTTCTTTCTATTATTTTGTTTTGCATAAGCAATAGCACTATGAGCCATTCCTTGTTCATTACAACCTTTATAAAATTTTAAATTATGATTTTTTTGTTCTAAAGCTTCACCTAAACCTACTACACAACCATGACCAAAAATACCAAAAACACCATCTATAAACTTTTCTTGCTTTTTATCAAAATCGATATATTGGTTATCAAGAAATTTTACAATAGCTTGAGCTGTAGTTAACCTTATTGTTTTAGACATAAATATCTCCTATTTCTCAAACTTTTTTTCGGGCCATATTTTAACATTTTTATCTAATAACCATTTATGATCTTCTCTATAATATCTTGTAGTAGGAAGCCATCTATCATCTTCTAAATGAGGTATCATCCAAACATAATACATAGCATAACCTGGAGCTGCTACTTGAGAGTGAGTAGTATTTGGTTTAATTAATGATGTATCACCATCTTTAACAACAAAGGCATCTTCTTCTAACATTGAAACACCATAACCTTGTTTTGGGAAAAATCTATAGTGATAAATTTCTGGTTGTGGATGATCGTGAGGTGGATAACTTGAGAATTTACCAGGATGATTTATAACCTCACCCATTACCATATTTGAATAAGGAGCAATCTCACCATCAAAAACTGTTCTTACACTTCTGATTGAAGTATTATTTAATACATCTTTGCCAAAAACATCTGTTCTAACATTTTCTTTATTATAAATTTTTGAATCAAAAGAAACGTCATTTTTACATCTTTCGATTCCAATTTCACTATCTTCTATAGCTTTTATTTTAATTTTAGTATTTTTTGAAACATGCAAAACAATAGGTTCTTCATCAAAACAAGAATAACGAGTTGCTAGATAAGATTTATTATCATATAAGAATTCTACTTTCCCACCGATTAATAAATAGGCTCTCTCTAAATCCATAGCAGATTCAAAAACATCACCTTTTTCTAATGTTAAAACACCAAAATCTAACAACATTTCACTATGTTTTTTCTTTAATTCTGTAATAGAAGTATACCCTTTTTTAAATTTCTCACTTTTCTTTACAATCATCGCTTACCTCTTTTATTTTTTGCATATTTTGCAAACGTTTGAATTTAGCCATATTATTTCAATGATGCAAACGTTTTGTCAACCCTATTATTTAAAAAAAACTAAATTACTTAGATATTTATTAAAGATTTTTTTGAAGAAATAATTTTTAAAATATATAAACTCTTCAAATTAAAAAAATCTAATTTCAACTTTTTTTTGAAAAAAAAGCTATTAAATATATAATTTTATTAATAATAAGAATAATAAATCTTCTTATAAAGATATCCATTATAAAATTAAGATTAATACTTATTTTATTCATTTTCTATTAATTCAATAGCTAAAACCCCTTTTTTCCCACGTCACTTTTATTTTTTATCAAAAAACATTACAAATATATAATATTTTACGCAAACGTTTTTTATACTATATTTTAATAATGCACATCTTTATAAGTCAAGTAAAAAAATAATAATTTCAAAAATATTATTAATTTTTTAAAAAACCTAATAAATTAACTAGAATCTCTTTGTATAAGAATTGGATTAATCTTTATTTTTTTATCAATGTCATTAATTTTAATATTATCAAAATTATCGATAGATTCAAATAATTTTTCAATTGAATATAAAGCAAGTTTTTCTCTTGGTTGGTGAATTGTTGTTAAGGATGGATTAGCATATTCACTAAATTCACTGTTATCATAACCTACAACTGCAATTTGATTTGGAATATTTACTTTATTGTTTTTCATAACTCTCATTGCTCCTAAAGCAATTAAATCATTTGACCCAAATAACGCTGTTGTTTTCATAATTGAATCAAAATTATTTTCACAACATTTTTTTGCACTCCAATAATCTAAATCACAACTTAGTTTATTAATCGTGCCTCCATTTTTTATAACAGTATCACAAAATCCACTTTCTCTTAATCTAAATTCAATATGTTCTTGCTCTACACAAATTACAGTAAAATTAGAATGTCCTTTAGATATTAAATGCTTTGCAACAAGTGCCCCACCTGAATAATGATCTGTATATACAGCTTGAAAATCTTCTAACTTTCTTATTGGAGGATAATGTAAAAATACTGCTGGAAAATTTCTTTTTCTTATAAAGTTTAAAGTCTCATCACTTGGACTTTCAATTAACAAAATTAATCCATCAATCTTTCTTCTATTTACAAGTCGAACAATATTATTCTCTTTTGTAAAATGATTGTTTTGATAAGTTACTATTAAATCAACATCTTTCTCTTCTAAAGCATTTCTTAGAGAATTTAATAACAAACCATGATAAGCATTAATACTTACTTGAGAAAATCCTTCAGGTAAAACAATTCCTATAGCATTAGCTTTAGATGTAATTAAACCCCTAGCATTAGCATTGAATTGAAAATTATACTCTTTTGCTATTTTATTTACTTTTTCTTTAGTTTTATCTGAAACCAAAGGGCTATCATTTAAACATCTTGAAACAGTTGAATAACTAACATTTGCAATTTCTGCAATATCTTTTATAGTTAAATTCTTGGACATATTACCTCTTATAATATTCTAAAAAAGTCTTAAACATTATTTATTAATATTCAAAAAATGAATAATTAATATGTTTTGAGAAAAATATATAAAGCTATTATAAATATAATAATAACACATGTTTTACAAAATTTCAAACGTTTGAAATTTAATTTTAAAAAAGTTGCCCTAAAACTTAGAGCAACTTAATAAATACAGGTAATTATAATCGGGTATATATATTTTTTAAATATTATATCAATTTTATTTTACTATTTTTGTACCTTGATCTCCATGTAGAGAATCATATAGATTTGAAGGATCAGTAATTAATCCCATATTTCCAGTACTTTCAACAAAGTCTACAATTGCTTGTACTTTAGGAAGCATTGAACCAGGTGCAAAATGACCTTCTTCAACATATTGTTTTGCTTCTTCTGTTGAAATAGTATCTAAAGTTTTTTGATTTGGTTTACCAAAGTTCAAACAAACTTTTTCTACAGCAGTTGAAATTACAAATAAATCAGCACCTAATTGTTTTGCCATTAATGCTGCTGCTAAATCTTTATCAATAACAGCTTCTTTACCAGAGAAAGTGCCATCTTCATTTTTTACAACAGGGATACCACCACCACCTGCAGCAATAACAGTAATTCCATTATCACCTAAAACTTTTACAGTATCAATTTCAACAATTGATTTTGGTTTAGGAGAAGCAACAACACGTCTCCAACCTCTTCCTGAATCTTCTTTACAAATCCAATTGTTTTTTTCCATTCTTTCTTTTGCAACATCTTCATCCATGAAACTACCAATTGGTTTAGATGGATTTTCAAATGAAGGATCATCTTCAGCTACTTCAACTTGTGTAACTACTGTTGCAACTTTATTTTTAATACCAGCTTTTTCAAATTCATTATCTAATGCCATTTGTAATTGATAACCAATAGCACCTTGAGTATCTGCAACACAAGAATCTAAAGGAACAGAGTGTAAAATATCTGTTGAATGCTCTGCTCTTAATAAAATAAATCCTACTTGAGGACCATTTCCATGAGCTATAACAACTCTATGTCCATCTTTTACAAGTCGAGCAATATGTTGTGCTGTTTTTCTTGCAGCTTCATATTGTGATTCAACACTTACATGTTTAGAATCTTCAATTAAAGAGTTTCCTCCAATTGCGATTACTATTAATTTGCTATCCATAATGCCTCCATTAAAGCTTATCTTTTTGTGTTATTTTTATATTTGATGTCTGTATAATATCACAAATGCAACAAAATGCAACACTTTTTTTTATTTAATTTTAATTTTTTTTCTTTATATAAATTTTATAGATTTAAATCCGTATATTAACCAAAGTTAAGTATTTTTGAACAAATAGAGATATCGAGGAACTCTAAAGTATAAAAAGTATACTATTTAGCTATTATTTGTTGTCTACTATGAAAT
The DNA here is from genome assembly GCA_964589355.1 of uncultured Spirochaetaceae bacterium. Classification (GTDB taxonomy): domain Bacteria; phylum Spirochaetota; class Spirochaetia; order Sphaerochaetales; family Sphaerochaetaceae; genus Pleomorphochaeta. The sequence continues at coordinate 4,623 of CAZPTG010000043.1, read as the reverse complement.
AAACTAAATTATATATTCTTTATTAATTTATATTATCCTATTGTTATTTTAAGTCTTTATATGATATTAATTGTTAAAAAGTTTTAGGAGATTAACAAATGAACTCTGATAAAAAGGAAATGTTTCTATTTGCTTTATTTATTACATCTATGATATTAGTTAACGTTGTAGGAACTAAAATAATATCATTATTTAATATACGTATTTCTGTTGGTATATTTTTTATGCCAATTTTATTTTTAATTACAGATATCATTGGAGAAGTAAAAGGGAAAAAAAGAGCTTTATTTTTTGTTAGAATTTCAATAATAATGTTAATTTTCTTATTTCTTATGGTTGCACTATGTGTTGCTATCCCATCTCATTCAAGTTATCATTTAAATCAAGAATATAGAGATATATTTGGATCTACAATTAGAATGACTATTGCATCATTAATTAGTTTTGCAATAAGCCAAAATATTGATATCTTTATATTTTCATTTATGAAAAAAATAACAAAGGATAATCACCTTTGGATTCGAAACAATGTATCTACTATGATTAGTCAACTTTTTGATACTACAATTTTTATGTTTATAGCATTTTATAATATTAATCCGAAATTTAATGTTGCATTTATTTTCTCTTTAATTATACCGTATTGGTCATTTAAAATATTATTTGCAATAATTGACACTCCTTTTTGCTATTTAGGTGTAAATTGGCTAAAAAAAGATTAAAATAATACTATTCTTAAATTGAAATTATTATTATGTTTGTAATATAGATACGACAATTTTTTTTGGAGGAACTATGAAAGATATAGATCTATTAGATGAAGAAAAAAAACTACCTTCAAACCTATTTATTTTACCAGTTGGACCTGTACCTGTATTCCCTGGACTATTAACACATCTTATGTTTAGTGAAGCACAAGATATTGATGTAATAAATAAAGCTATTAAATACGGAGGAATGATTGGACTTGTATTATCAAGAGAATCTTCTTCAGAGGATGAAGATAATGTTGATGAAAATGAAAAAAATGAAGAAACATTATATTCTGTTGGTACCGTTGCGAAAATTATTAAACAAATAAAACTACCAGATGGTGGTGTTCATGTTTTTATTTCAACAATTAAAAGATTTGAAATTACTTCTTTTTTAAATAGCGGAAGATATTTAGTAGCACAAGCTAAATATTTAGAAGATAATGAATTTGATAAAGAGAAATTAGTCCCTTGGTCAAGACAGTTATTTTTTGAAATAAATAAACTTGCTGAACAAGATCAAATGCTCAATGAACAAATAAAGTTAAATATGATTAATATTGATGAGCCTGGAAAATTAGCTGATTTTTTAATATCAAATTTAGAAATTTCTGGAGAAGAACAACAAAAATTACTTGAGTGCTTAGATATTCAAGAAAGAATGGAAAAATTATTAGTTCACATAAAAAACGAACAAGAAATTTCTAAGATTCAAAAAAGTATATTATTCAAAGTAAATAAAAAAGTTGAAAAACAACAAAGAGAATATTTTCTAAGACAAGAATTAAAGACTATTCAAATGGAACTAGGTATGACTAGTGATCCTAAAACAGCTCTTATTAATAAATTAGAAAAACAAATTAGCGAAGTTAAAAAATATTTTAATCAAGAAGTCAAAGAAAAAGTTGAAGATGAAATTGAAAAACTAAAAGGAATTGAAATGATAGTTCCTGATTTCAATGTAACTAGAAATTATTTAGAAAATATTTTAAAACTACCTTGGGCTCCTAGTGAAGAAAACAACATATCTATAGCAAAAGCTAGAAAAATCTTAAATAGAGACCATTACGGCATGATTGATGTTAAAGATAGAATTCTTGAATATTTAGCTGTAAGAGATTTAAAAAAAGATAATAAAGGAGCTATTATTTGTTTTGTAGGTGCCCCTGGTGTTGGTAAAACTAGTATCGGTAAATCTATTGCAACAGCTCTTAATAAAGAATATTTTAGATTTTCTGTTGGTGGAATGAAAGATGAGAGTGAAATCAAAGGCCATAGAAGAACCTATGTAGGTGCTATACCTGGTAAAATTATAAAAGGATTACAAACTTGTAAATCTAATAACCCATTATTTTTGATTGATGAAGTTGATAAAATGGGTCAATCTTTTCAAGGAGATCCGGCCTCTGCACTATTAGAAGTGTTAGATCCTGAACAAAACTTCTCATTTAGAGATAATTATTTGGATTTACCTTTTGACTTATCTAATGTACTCTTTATAGCTACAGCTAATAGCATAAATGGAATTCCAGGACCATTATTAGACAGAATGGAATTGATTGAAGTTGGCGGCTATACTTCTGATGAAAAAGTTCAAATTGGTAAAAAATATTTAGTGCCTAAATCACTTGATAAAATGGGATTAAATACAAAAGATATTAAATTCTCAGTTAGTATTTTGAAAAAAATTGCACAAGAATACTCTAGAGAAGCTGGAGTTAGAAACTTTGAGAAGAATTTAAATAAAGTTAATAGAAAATTAGCAATGAAAATTGTTGAAAATCCTGAAATTGAAAGACCTATCAAAGTTAATGATAATGATATAATTGAATTATTAGGTATCCCATATTTTACAAGTGATAATATTATAATAGCTAACAAAACTGGTATGGCTATTGGATTGGCTTGGACAGCTATGGGTGGAGATACTCTTGCCATAGAAGCTCAAGCTGCTAAAGGTAGTGGAAAATTACAACTAACAGGCCAACTTGGTGATGTAATGAAAGAAAGTATTAATATAGCTTATACTTATCTAAAATGTCATACAAAAAAATACAGATTATCTGAAGATTATTTTAATAATTATGATATACATATTCACGTTCCAGAAGGAGCTATAAAAAAAGATGGCCCAAGTGCTGGAATAACTATGACTACAGCAATTTATTCACTTATTACAAATCAAATTATTAAACCTAATCTAGCTATGACTGGAGAATTGTCACTTATGGGTAAAGTTATGCCTATTGGTGGATTAAAAGAAAAAGTATTAGCTGCAAAAAGAAATAAAATTAAAGAAATTATTATACCAAAACAAAATAAGAAAGATTTGGATAAACTTGATGAAAAAGTAAAAAAAGGTATTGATTTTCATATTGTTGAAGATGTTTCAAATGTATTAGAAATAGCTTTCCCAAATGATAAAAAAGCTCAAAGACCAATTATAGAGAGTAAAAAACAACAAGAATCTTCTAATCAAGCTAAAATTATTAGTGAAGCAGTATCAATAGCTATTAAGGAGGCTCTACGTGGTTGAGCTCTTAAGTCCTGCTGGAGATATTCGAAAACTAAAAACAGCTTTTGATTTTGGTGCAGATGCTGCTTATATGGGATTACCCAAATTTTCACTTAGAGCTAATGCTAAAAATATTGACTTAAATCAAAAAGAAGATCTCTTTTTGATTAAGTCTTTATATCCAAATAAAAAATTATATTGCACAATAAATATAATTTTTCATGAAGATCAATTAAAAGATTTAAGAGCACAAGCTAAAGAATTAAAATCATGGCCTTTTGATGCATTTATAGTAACTGATATAGGTGCTATGGATATAATTAAAAGTGAAATACCTAATGCTGAAATTCATTTATCAACTCAAGCAAGTTGTATAAATTCTGCTGCAGCTAAAATGTATAAAAAAATTGGTTTTTCAAGAATTATTTTAGGACGTGAAGCTTCAATTGAAGATATAAAAAAAATTAAACAAGCAGCTCCAGATTTAGATATCGAAACTTTTGTTCATGGTGCTATGTGTATGGCCTATTCAGGTAGATGTTTATTATCTTCATACTTTTCATCAAGAAGTGCAAACCAAGGGGATTGTGCTCATTCTTGCAGATGGAATTATAAATTAATGGCAAACAATGAACTTGAAAAAGTTCTTAAAAGTGAAACATTAGCCCTTGAAGAGTATGAGAGACCTAATGAATACTATCCTATTAGTGAAGAAGATGGTTTTACTACAATATTAAGTAGTAAAGATTTATGTATGATTGACCATGTCCAAGATTTGATAGATGCAGGTGTTAATAGTTTAAAAATTGAAGGAAGAATGAAAAGTTTATACTATAATGCTGTTGTAACAAGAGCATATAGAAAAGCTATTGATCAAGATCCATTATTAGAAGAATATAGAAAAGATTTGTTTAACATTAGTCATAGAAAATATTCAACAGCCTTTTTCTACAATAATAAAGAAGAAGATGATATAAGTGTTCCTACTACAGATGGATATGAGAGAAACTATTTATTCATTGGTATTATTAATAAAGAAGTAAAAAAAGGTATTTGGAGTTTAGATGTTAGATTTCAAGTAAAAAAAGATCAAACTATTGAATATATTGGAAAAGATGTTTTAAACATTGTTGATAATGATTATCAACTATTAAATAGTGAATTTGAGGAAATTGATCAAATTGATCATGGGAAAGTTCAATATTTAAAAACTGACAAACCGATAAAAGAAGGTTATATAATTAGAAGATTAAATAATGGCGAAATAAAATCTAGAAGAATTTTAAATTCAAAACGAACTTAACAATATATTCATAAGCAAAAACTATTTTTTAACCCCCCAAAAACAAACACTTT
>CAZPTG010000042.1:0-13567 GCA_964589355.1 uncultured Spirochaetaceae bacterium | reverse complement strand
GATAGATATATTATAAAGAAAAATTTGGCAACTAGTAATCTAGTTGCCATTTTTAAATTATGTATTATAAACTATTTAATATATGCTTAATCATGAATTTTACATAATTTTATACTTTTTTCATTTTTACCCCATAATATAAGAGTTTCTTTATTTTTTGATAAAATTCCATTTTCAGGAGTAAAATCATCTAAATCTTCTTTACCTATATAGGTTAATTTAAAATCATCATTATTTACATCAAAAGCTAATAATGATTTTGATCCACTACATAATGCATATAATTTAGAAATTCTATCTATATTATATATATTATCATATACATTATAATAAATAAAATTTGTCACATCTTCAAAATTTGGTAATCCATAGCTTTCACTTACATATGTTTCTTTTTCATTAAGTTCAATTGAGAATTCTAAATCATCTCCTGATAATGAAGCTAAAATTATACGATTATCTGCTCCAATAATTAAATTTTTCCAATTTAAAGCTCCTGCAACAAAAACTTCATTTAATGAATATTGTAATGGTGATGTAGCACGTAATAAACAATTAGAATAATTTGGTGTGTTATATGCATGAGAAACATATCCAGTATCGCTTACAAATGATATTGCATCATTTGTTGGACTCATTAACCCTTTTGTACAATGATAATTAATTGAATCTGGATCTTTTACCATGTTAATAGCATAAAATGATGAATCATCTTTAGGATCAATATTATATTCTCGATAAGAATCACCAAGATTGTCAAAAACTAAAAAATCATTTGGTCTAATAAAAATTTGTCCAAAATTTTGTGCATATTTATGAAATGTATCATCACTAAAATATTTATTTAGTTTATTATAACTATAATCATAAATACTGATTGTATTCGTTGTTGATTCTGAAATAAAAACCCTATTTCTTATATCATCAACTTTTATATCAACTACATTTGATAAAGGCATATCAATTGAATTGTTATAAGTATTTAATACTTCTATAGTGTTATTAATTATTCTGCAAATTTGAATTGTATTTGTATCACCGCAATATGAGAGCAGTTTGTTATCAGGTAAAAATTCTAAATGCATATTAGATCCAATATAATATCCATTATCTCCATGCTTAATTGTAGAAACAACTGTTGGTAAATAAGCTGGTGAATTAATTACTACTTCAAAATTTTTAAAAGCAGAACTAGTACTTCCTATATCTCCATTATTTAAAACTACATCTAATCTGTGAAAGCCTATTGAAGGAGATAGAGAGCAATTTTCACCGCTTCCTATTAATATCCCATCTAAATACCAATCAATTGAAATTTCATTTAGAGGGAAATTATTATTTTCTATTATCTCTGGATAAATTTTTTGATTATATGGAATAACTTCATTAACGTTATTAATTGTGCAAGTTATAGGAACTCCTGCTTGGTTGTTTAAAATAATAGATTCATCACTAGTTATTATTTGATTATCTTCATTTAATTTGAAAGATATATTTCCTGAGCTTGTTTTATTCATTACAACTCTAATTGCTTCTATACATCCAGATAGTAATATATCTCCATCATATAATTTTGAATTTAAAGTATAAGAGCCAGCTTTTGCAACACTTTCATAAGTAGCAATGCCTTGATCGTAATCAATACTTGTAGGTGTTGCTTTAATTTTTTCATTATTTTGATTAATTAATTCTAATTTTAAATCAGGATTTTTTATTAAGTTTGAATCCCATTGATAATTTATAGATATATTTCCTGTTCCTACTAATTTATTAAGTTCTATAATTGCAGTAGTAGGGTTTTTCTCAATATTAACTGTAGTAGTTCCACTCACTAATAATAAGCCATCTGAATTTTTACCAACTGCAACTAATTCCCATCTTCCAATATTAAGACCTTTTATTGTAGTTTTATTATCTCTTGTGTTAATACTAAAAGTATCATTTTCACTAGGTCCTTTTCCTGTAATAGTAAATTGAGTTACATCTAGTGGAATGTCTTCAGGTAATATTGATTTATCTTTTTTAATGTTTTCTTTATTTATGTTTAAAGTGATAGATGAAGTAAAAGGTTTATTCTCACAACTAAATAAAAAAATAGTAGAAATTAAAAATATAAAAAGAATTGAATATTTTTTTTTCATAATTAGCCTCCATATTTTAAATAAAAATAAATATGTTTTTTTGCATTACTTTTTTATTTTGTATTGTCAAAGTAATTAAACTTAAATATCTTTTCATATAAGGAGTTTCTATTGAGATATATTATAAGAATTTTAATTATTGGTATATTTTTTGTTTTAGTTTTTATCCCTAGAACTACTATTGGTGTAATAAATTATTGGTTGTTATTTCTCTCTCTTTTTATTATGGCCTTTTTATTTTTAATTAAAGAATTTTATGTTAGTAAGAAAGCTGTAAAAAATATATTAAAAAATGAAGTAGATTTTTCAATCACATGTGAAAAGATACCTTATGATGAAAGCCAAGATTTTATCAGAGGTCGATTAGTTATTTATAATTCAACGCTTCTTCTATACAAGAAGGATAAAGGAAAAATAAATTTAGCTTGGTCTAAGCAAATTGATGAAATTGATTCTATTGAGTTTGGGAAGAATTCAAATAAAAAGAAAGGCTTTACACTAATAAATGAAAATGAAAAATACGAATTCAGTACTTATTTTATAAAAATAAATCAAAATGAATTTATAAAAGCATTAAATTTTGAAATTTAAATAAGTATTTTTACTTAAGTATTTAAAACTATTTTCAAATAAAAAATTCTCTTTTAATTTAGATTTAAGGAGATTTTTATGAAGAAAGTAGTTTTTTTATTTTTATTTTTTGTTTTATCCATATGTAATGTATATGCAAATGATGAATCATCCTCTATTGATATTGCGATAGATGTTTCATACCTAGATCCTTTAATAAATAATATTATCTATAATGAAATTACTCCTTCAATTAAAATTTCATCTGATTTATCTATTAGATTACCTATTAATTTTATAATTCCAAGAGAAAAAAATCTGGATTTAATTGGAATAGGGACTTCAATTGATGTTTTATATAGACCTCTTTTTAACAATTTATTTATTTCATTTTCTATGATAAAAGTTGAGTGGTTATTAGGTTTAGATGCACCTTTTGAAAACATTAATTATCTAAATAAACTTTCTTTTGGTTATACTTTTTATATAAAAGATAAATTATTCATAGAACCCTCAATTTCTTTTTTTAATTTAAATGGAATATATGAAGAAAGTATTACTATTTTAAAAAATAATTTAGTTGGTTTTCCAACAACCAGGTTTTCCCTTTTAGTTGGATATCAATTATTTAATATTAATGCAACAGAGGGAGGTAAAATTTAATGTTAAGTGTTTATAGAATTAAATTTATTACAAAGCATTTTTTTAAGTATTTAGTTGTATTTACTTTAGTATTTATTTTAAGTGGATGTTCTTTTGCTTTAGATAGAACTTTAGTAAAAAGTATCGATGAAGAGGAATTAATATCTTCAGTATCAAAAATTGTAGATGAACAATTAGATGTTGTTTCACCGTATTTAGATTCGCTATCAAAAAGTGTTGATGTAGATCAAATTTGTGGAGATGATGTTGTAAATGGATCAATGTTAGAAACTAACGGTCGAGAATATTTAGAATTTAATTATTTAGTTGCTCTTGAAACTGATGAAAGTTTAGAAGAAATTGCTAATAGAGCTAAATCTCTAATACCAAAAAATGAATCGTATCAAATCGATGATAAGCTAAAAGAGACTAGGAATTTATTATCTAAAAGTAATCTAGAAATATCTAAAAATATTCCACCTAGCCAGCAAATATCTTTTCAAAAAGATTTGAGAAAATTAGTTACAAGGAGTTTTGTATTATTTACAGCAGGTATTGTTTATATGTTTATGCCAAGCACAATTTTTTGGGGTAAAATATCAGCGGCAGCTGCAATAAGCGTAGCTGCAGGAGTGTTCTCTTGTACTTTAATGAGTTTATATCAATATTATAAATATGGGGGAGATGCTCAGGATTCTTTTGCACAATGGGTAAATGAAATATCAACAGAACCACAAGTTTCTTATGCTTTAGCAAAGAGTATGATTGCAGTAGGTGTTACGATGCAAAGATCTCCAATGATAACAGGTATTATGATTTGTGTTTTTTCAATGTATCAAGTTATCGATATGGTTAAACCTATGTTGAAAAAGTATGATTACGTTGTATAAATTTTAATTATAAAAAAGATTTGGTTAATTGTTTTATATATACTTTTGTGTAATAATTACATGAGATAAATATAGGAGTGTAAAATGTTTAGTTCTGTAAAAAATGATTTAAAAACTAATTTTTTAAAATATACCGTCGTTGATACTATGAGCGATGAAAAATTAGCTGAAACAAAACATCCATCAACAATTAACCAATTAAATTTAATAAATTTATTAAAAGAAGATCTAGAGAAAATAGGTTTATCTGATATAAGTATTGGAGATGAAGGTGTTTTAATTGCACATATTCCTGCAACTGTTGAAAATGCTCCATGCATTGGATTGATGGCTCATGTAGATACTGCTGATGATGTTGAGGGAAATGGTGTTAAACCTCAAGTAATAGAGAAGTATGATGGAAATAATATTAAATTGATTAATGCTGATAGAGTTATTAGAGTAGAGGATAATCCCGAATTAATTAATTATATTGATTCAACTATTTTTACCTCTGATGGAACAACTTTACTTGGTGCTGATGATAAAGCTGGCGTTAGCGAAATAATGGCTATAGCTAAATTATTAGTTAATAATAAAGATATTGAACATGGAGAGGTAGAAATAATTTTTACTTGCGATGAAGAAACTGGATGTGGAATGGATGCTTTTCCTTATGATAGAATCCATTGTGATTATTGTTATACCATTGATGGTGGAACTCGATATGAAATTGAAAGTGAGTGTTTTAATGCTTGTAAGGTAAATATTGATTTTAAGGGTGTTTCATATCATTTAGGTGCTGCAAGAGGTAAAATGGTAAATGCTTTAACAATGGCAACAACATTTGTAAATAATTTACCTCAAGTAGAAAGTCCAGAAGCGACAGATAATAGGTATGGTTATTATTGTCCGCTTGAATTAAATGCAACTAATGATGAAGCTCATTTAGTAGTATATTTAAGAGATTTTGAATTAAGTGAAATAGAAAGAAGAGAAGAAGTTTTAAAATCTTTAGCTTTAATGGTTGAGCAACTTTATCCAGGTGGTAGTGTTAGTTTAAATACTAAGAGACAGTATTATAACATGAGAGAAATATCTAAAAAAAATCCAAAAGTATTAAATAGCATATATGAAGCTGGTAAAAGATTAAAGCAACCTTTATTTGAGTCTCCAATTAGAGGAGGAACTGATGGGGCTAGAATGGCAAATGAAGAAGGTATTCCTTGTCCAAATATTTATACAGGTGGCCATAATTATCATTCTTATTATGAATGGTGTGCTTTAGATGCAATGGAAGATGCTGTAAAACTGATTTTAGAAATATTAAAAATTGGAGCAGAAAAGTAAATGAATAAAAAGTTAATAGTATTTTTTCTCTTTATTATTTTTTCTATGAATCTGTATGCATCAAAATTTGAAATAATCAATGATTATGAAATTAATGATTATTCTAAAGATATTATTAGTATATTTGAATCTCTTTTAGAAAAAAATTTATCTTCACTTACATATTTAGATGATGATATAAATGAGAAAATAACTATTAACTTTGATAAATTAGATTATAATAATTATTTATTAGAGTTAGAGGGAAATTTATTTTATAATAATAAAAGTCTTTTTTTTAAAGCTTCTTTTGAAGAGCCAAATTATAATAAAATGAAAGAAGATTTAAGATTGATTTTGAATAATTTTTTTATAAATGATCTATATAAATTGTTTTCTAAAAATGAGGAAAAAATAATTTATTCTTCAAAAAAAATAGTTTCAATATTTAATGATAATAAATATTCTCAAGGTGATTTATTATTATTAAGTAATAGAATTGATAATAAGAAAACTTTAGCTCAAGTTAATACTGTATTTGATGATTATTCTACTATAAATTATCTTTATAAAAAATCCTCAATTATTGATTCAAATATTGAAAAAGGGCCTTTGAATGAAATAAATTTAGGACTTTCATATAGCATTGATAAATATATTTTTGGTTTTAATATAGATTATTTATTTTTAAAAAATTTTATAACTTTTTTTGATTCAACTTATTTAGGATTAGGTTTTAAATACTACAATAATTTTAATTTTAATATGAATTGTGCTATAGCATCTGATTTAATATTAAATATATTATTTCCAATATCGACAATAATAGGTAATAATACTTTATTAAGAAACTCCTCGATTTACAATAAAACAAGTATAGGAGGTCTTTATTCTAGTAATCTTTCTTTTCATAGTCAGTTAGAATTTGGAATTAAAACATATATTTCATCTAAACTTTGTATTTCAGCTGGTTATAAAATAGATTCATATGATAAAAGTAATTATAATTTTATTGTTAATATAGGTTATTTATTTTAAATATTATAAATATATTATCAATATTGGAGGTATAATGAAAAAGTTAAATTATTTTATATATATATTGCTTTTAATATTGTTATCTTCATGTGTAACAAAAAATGATGATTTATATTTTGATTCTACTCCTAATTGGGTTAATCGAGATTATGAAAACGAGGTTTATAATTTTTATATTATAAAAGGTGAGGGTGAAACTCAAGCTAAAGCATCTTATGATGCAATTTTTACTTTTTATAACAATTTGTCGAAAACAGTTTTAATTGAAGATGAACAAGGCTTTATTAATAATTTAAATACAAATTTTATTTATGAACCTTTAGAAATGAAAATTGAAAAAAATTATGTAGAAACTAATAATGATAATATTTATAATATAACATATTTAGTTTCTTCAAAAAAAAATTTAATTGAAATAAAAGAAATTGAAAAAAAAGAAGTAGAAAAGGAAAATATTGATAAATTAAATACTTATGAAAATAAAAGTAATGATTATTATAGAAATAATAAAGATTTAGATTCAATTAAAATATTAATTAATGCATATATTTTTGCAAAAAATAATAATTACGAAAAAAGAGCTAATGGTTATTTAAATACAATTATATCAAGAATATCTGATATAAATATTAAGGTTTATTTAAAAGATAGTTTGAATAAATTAGAATTGAAGTTATATAGAGATGAAAATTATATTGATCCTATTGTATTAAATGCACAATTAATTGCTAGCTATAATAATATTAATGTTAGATATGAAAATTATTTAGTTGAAGAAGTTCTGCTTCCTTATAAAGAAGGGCTTTATGATTTTGATATAAAAAATAGGAATTTAAATGAAAAAGGTGTAATAATCTTCAAATTGAATTTATTAGATCAACTTAAATTATTGAAAAGTAATAAGTTTTTAGATGCTGAAGAACAAATAGATAATGCAATTAATGAAAAGATTTTTGTATATGATAAAGAATCAATATTTAACAATAAAGTAATATATATAAATATTATAGAAAATGATGAAAATCAAAATCAATTAGAGAATATTTCTCTCAAATTTATTAAAACTCAATTAGAATCTTATGGTGCTACAGTAATAATAAAAGAAGATTTGAATATCGATGAACTTGATTCTCTAAAAAATAAGGGTGATTATTTCTTTTTATTTAGAGCAGAAATTGTTGAAAAAAAGGAAGGTTATAAAGCTATAGTTTTATCTCATGGAAGTTTAGAGGTTTATGATTTAAAAGATTTAAATATATTTTATGATAGTACTTTAATAGATAGTTTATATATAGGGGATTCAATTGAAGAATGTGAAAAAGAATCTATTTTAAGAGTAGCAAAAAAAATTTTTCATTCATTTATGAGATAGTTATTTATTAAATACATTTGTTTCAATCAATATTTCAGGTACATTTGAAATAATTCCCATTACTTTGTTATTAATCAAATTTAGTGCAGTATCTTTATCATCAACACACCATGGTAGAATTTGATAATTTTTTTCTCTCCATGTTTTTATATCTTTTTCATTTATTAGAGTTATATTAGGTTTTAAAATATTGCAGTTGAAAAAATGAGCGCCAAGACCTTTTCTTAATAAAAGAGGAACTGTTTTGTCATTAGAATATATTGCACCTTCTAATAGAGAATGATTTGATATTTTTTCAAAATCTTTTATAGCAATAGGATTAAATGAGGTTACTATACAATTGAATTCTAAATTGTGTTTTCTAATTAAAAGCCATAGTTTTTTAGCTAGTTCTTTATTATTAAACTTGTTAGATTTAATTTCTATATCATATAAAATATTGTTTTGGCATAAATTAAAAACTTCTTCGAGTGTTGGAATTGAAGTTTTTTTATAATTATCTTGAAAATTTATGCCTATGTCTAATTCTTTAATTTCTGATAAAGTTAAGTTTTCTATTAAAAAGTCTTTATTTGTAAGTCTTTTTGTGTTGTGATCATGAATTACTACTATTTCGCCACTTTTTATTAAATGGACATCTAATTCTATTGCTGGTATATTATTATCTAAACATAACTGAAACGCTTCTAAAGAGTTTTCAGGTGCAAAAGAGTTCATCCCTCTATGAGCAAAAAGTATTGGTTTATTTTTGAATTGAGAATAGGAAATCATGATTAAACAGTAATTCAATTTTATGATTTAAGCAAGTTTAATTTGATTTATAATTTTAACTTGCAAAAGAGTAAAGCTTTTGATAGCTTAATAGCACGGAGGAGTTTTTATGGAACCTCAAGATAAAAAAATTGGTGATGAACTATATGGTTTTAAACTAATTGAAATTGATAAATTAGATGAGTATGATGGAGTTGGTTTTTTATATAAGCATGAAGCTACATCAATGGAAGTTTATCATGTACAAAATAACGATAAAGAATTATTTTTCTCATATATATTTGAAACTATTCCTAACGATAATACCGGTGTTGCTCACATTATTGAACATAGCGTTTTATCAGGCTCAAAAAAATATCCAATTAGAGATCCTTTTATCCAGTTGCAAAAAAGTAGTGCTTGTACTTTTTTAAATGCAATGACTTTTCCAACTAAAACTTTATATCCAGCAGCTAGTCCATTAGAGAAAGATTTTGATAATATATTTGATGTTTATAGTGATGCAGTTTTTGCTCCTTTATTGCGTGAGGAGACCTTTATGCAAGAAGGAATTAGATTGAATTGTGATGAAAATGGAAATTTTGCATATAAAGGCGTTGTTTTTAATGAAATGTTAGGTGATAAAAATGATGGGGAATATGTTGCAAACAATAGTTGTATGAGGAATTTGTTTTCAGATACGGCATATAATTATTCTTCAGGAGGAGAACCTCTTGATATAGTTGATTTGGATTATACAAAATTTAAATCATTTTATATGCAATATTATCATCCTACTAATTCAAAATTATTTTTTTATGGAAATTTAAATATTGAAAAATATTTAAAAAAATTAAATATAGAATATTTATCAGATTATAATAAGATTAATGTTTCTAAGGATGATTTAACTCCTAAAAAATGGAATACCCCGAGAAATATGAGTATTAATTGTCCAATGGGTGAATCAGATTCAGGAGCTATAGTGGCAACTTCATTTGTAACAACTGATTCTTCAGTTCCATTAGAGGTTATTACTATTTCTTTTATATACGAATTACTTTTAGGCTCAACAGGATGTCCTTTATATAAAGCGATTATTGATTCAAAACTTGGTGATGATGTTTCTAATATAAGTGGTATTAGTACAGATTATTCATTTATGCCTTTGACTATAGCAATATCTAACGTTAAAACTGAAAATATTGATAAGGTCGAAAAATTTATTTTAAAACAACTTTCACTAATAGTTGAAAATGGTTTTAGTAAAGATTTAATTACAGCAACTTTTAAAAGACTTAGCTTTCAAATTCATGAAAAAATATCATCATATCCAATGGGATTTGTTGTATTAAAAAGAGCAATGCGAGGTTGGTTAAGAGGGTTAAGTCCCATCAGTACTATTGAATATACAAAAGCAGTTAATGAATTAGAATTAAAATTAAAAGATAATCCAAGATATTTGGAGGAATGGATTGATATTAATATAGTCAATAATTCACATCGTTTATTTTTTGTTGCAAATCCTGATTCTAATGCTATGGATACTTATAATGAAAAATTAGCAAAAAAAATTAAGCTTCGTACAAGTTCATTAAACGAAAGTGAAAAAAATAAATTAATTGAAAAAAGTAAGAAATTTATGGAATTTCACAATAGTGGTGATTCTATTGAAAATTTAAATAAAATTCCAAAATTATTAGTAAAAGATTTACCAAAAGAGATTAAAGAATATAACCATCACAAAGAAATTTTAAATAATATTCCTTTGTGGATAATGAAAGAAAAAACTAATGATATTGCATATTTTGATATATTTATACATTTAGAAGATTTAAATGAAAGAGAAATTGAACTTTTACCTTTATATACAAGAATATTGGAAAATTGTCGTGTTAAAGACATGGATAATACAAAGGTAATGACTGTAATAATGAATAAAACTGGTGGATTTAATATTAATTTAGAAGCTGGTACTAAATCAAATTTAGAAAGATGTTTAGGTATTATTTTACGTGTAAAAATGTTAAATGAAGATATAGATAATGCTATAAATTTAACTAAAGATATAATTTTAGAATCAAAGGTTGATGATTATAATACTATTTGGAATTCAATAGTTGATTTAAAAAATACTTATAAATCTATAGCCTCAAGCTCTGGATATAGATTTTCTACTATCGCTGCATCTAGTAATTTTTCAGATAATGCAAAGCTAATTGAAAACTTATTGGGAATAAGCCAATGGGTGTTTATTGATTCCTTAAATCGTGAGGATGTATCTAAACTTGCAGTTGAATTAAATAATTTAAAAAATAAATTAAAAGTATTAAATCGGTATGAACTTCATTTAACTTGTGAAGAAAATTTGATTGATAGAAGTAAAAAAGCATTAAATAATTTTTTAAAAAGTCTTGAAAAACAAGATGATTTAAATTTATTGAAAAAAGAAAAGACTGTTCATTTTGAAAAAGTAGAAAGTAAAAAAGGTTTTATTTTGCCTTCCTCTGTAAATCATACTAGTTATGTTATTCCTTCATTTCCTTTAGGAAGCAAAAAAAATGCAATACAAAGAATTTTGGCTGCAATAATGTCAGGAAATGATTTATGGAATGAAGTTAGAGTCATTGGTGGTGCTTATGGTGTTGATTGCCATGTTGAGAGTTTAGAGCAATTGCTTATTTTTATTTCAGCAAGTGACCCAAATCTAGCTCAAACTTTTGAGACTTATAGAAATGTTTTAAAGCAATATAGTGAGACATTAGTTAATGAAGAATTGATTGATGATGCAATTATTAATAATGTAGCAAATGATTTAAAACCCCATCAAAATAATAGAACAAGTATTATAGATTTTAGAAGGATTCTTTATAATATTGATAATGAAATGTTAAAAAAAGTAAGAGAATCTATATTAGAGACAACATCTAAAGATATACAAGAAGCAGCAGTTGAATTATTAAAAAATACTAATTTTGCAATTTCTTTTTTCTGTGATCAAAGTACATTTAATAAAGAAAAAGAAACATTAGAAATGGAAGAAAAAGATGTAATTAAACTCCCAATTTAAAAAAGACTTCGATTATTATAAAAAGAAGTCTTTAATAAAAGCCTTGCTAGTTTTAAGTAAACATAAGCAAGGCTTTTTTTTGTATATAATGATTATAAATTATATTTTATTTATTTTAATAAATATGATTTAATCCTTTATTAAACAATAAACCACTGAGTCTATACATTGAATATGGTGTTGTTATAATAGATATATCAAACTCTTTTGCCATATCAATCATATCTTTACTTGGAATTTTATTCCTAGCAATTACAATGTTTCTAATGTCACTCATTACAGCTGTTCTTACAGCTTGATTGTTTGACAATCCAGTAATTAATAGAATATTGTCTTCAAGTAAAGTTAAAACATCACTCATCATATCACTTGCAAAAGCAAAGTCAACTTCATCTTCTAAGTGGTCTTCACCACATAATATTTTCCCAGAACTAAGTTCTAATATTTCTTTCAATTTCATAAACAAAATTATAACATTTTTTGATTAAGACGCATAGTTGTTTTTTTTAAATCTGTATGAATTTATCGAATAGATTTTTCAATATAGTGAAACCTCATTAATAAAAGATATAGTTATTATAATATCTTAATCTTTTTAGAATAGGTTAAAATAATAGACAATTCGATAATTATGGGTTAAAATAGTTTACATAAAGAAATAAAAATAAGTGTCGACTAGATTGGAGAAACTATAAAATGCAATTTAAAAAAAAGTTTTTAGCTTTATGTATATTTTTATTTTTTTGTTCTTCTTTTGTTTATTCTAATGATGTTTTTGGTAAATATACTTACACACGTGATACTGTTTTATCAATAATGAAATTATCATTATTAGAAAATGGAATTAAGCCTGATTCTATTGAATTTAATGAAGATTTTGAAGATATAAAAGTAATGATTTCTAAAATTGGAGAAGAATCTTTTATAAAAAATATTAAGGATAAATCTCCATTTTCAAGTATTGAATTAACATCTAATTATTTAATATTGCACTTAGCTGAAGATGATTTTAAAATACCGATAGAAGTAATAAAAAATGAGATATATTCTAAGGCTGTAAATAGTAGTGACAAAATAATTGGATTTTTAGAAAGTAATAAATTATATTTTAATTTTTATGTTGCATACGAAAAACCAAAAAATAAAATTGTTAAAGAAAATTTAAAACCTTTTTATTTAATACCATTTGAAAAGGTAGTTTGAGTTAATTTAGTTTGATTTTTTTATTAATATGTATATTTTATTGTATTTAAGATAAAATAATAAGTTTAACTAGACTTATTAATTATTCTATTGTACAGTTTTAATGATAGTTCTCTTTTATGTGGTCTGAGTCTGGGGGTGAGGTTAAGATTAGAATAAAAAAGAATAAACCCCTGCAACGGAAGGAATTTTAACCGTGAAGAATTTATACAAGTATTTAATATATTTGTTATTATTATCTTTTGTTAGTGTGAATTTATATTCATTTCCAAATAATGAAAAGAAAAATAATAATAATGAAGATTTGATTACCCAAATAGTCCCAAAAGCTGAAGTTGAGATTGTTGAAGTAGATGCAATCAAGGATTTAGACAATCCTGTTACTCTAGAAGAAAAATTTAGCTACGCATATTCTTATTTGCTATATTTATCAACATTAAGTCAAAATTTAGACATTAATGCTCAATATTATGCCAAAGGTGCAATTGATGCAGCTGAGGGTAAGGCTATTTATACAGAGCAAGAGATTGTTGAAATAATTCAGCAAATGCAACAAGAAATGTTGTTTAGAGCTCAAAAACAA
>CAZPTG010000041.1:0-13580 GCA_964589355.1 uncultured Spirochaetaceae bacterium | reverse complement strand
ATAATAATATAGCAGCAATAACAACTAAAACCCCAGCAACAGGAAAAGCTAAAATATTATCGTAGGAAGTATCATTTATAATAATTGGGATATCCATCAATCTTGCAAGTCCAACAGTTCCAACAATAGTTGCAATCCCTCCCATTGTATTAATAACACCATTAGCTTCAGATCTAACTTCACCAGGTACCATATCTGGCATTAGAGCAACAACAGGCCCTCTAACAGCTTGTTTAAATATATTTAACAAAAATACAGCAATAATTAAAACCCATAATGCATAAAGAGCAGAAAAGGGAATCAAACCAAACATAACTGCGCTAAGAGGTAAAAGAACGATAATAAAAGGCATTCTTCTTCCAATAGGTGTTCTTGTTCTATCACTTAAAGCACTAAAAACAGGAATCAAAAAAATTGCTAATATATTATCAAAAGTCATTATCGAACCAACTAAACCTTTTGAATCTATAAACTTTGATAAAAATATTGGAACATATGTATCATATAAAGGATCCATCAATCCCATTGTAAAAAAACCTAAACCGATCAAGAAAGTTGTCAAATAATACCCTTTCAAACCTTTTTTCTTCTCAGCAGACATAAATAATCACCTCAAACGTTATTATAACTTATTCTATCATACATTTGTTAATTAATATAAATATTTTTTACTAATAACACTTTTATAATAAGAAAAAGACTTGTTTAATATAATAAATTATTATAAACCATAAAATATGAAAATCGAAATTAAAAATTTTGAAGAATTAAAAAACAAATGCAATCTCACTAAAAATGAAATGGCTTTTAAAGAAAATGAAAATACTTTGCCAATTTCTATAACCAAACATTTCTTATCACTTATAAATCTTGAAGATGAAAATGATCCACTTAGAATTCAAGTATTTCCTAATGTATTAGAAGAAAATGAAGATAATCTAGAAAATATAGATCCACTTGAAGAAGTTACTCATACAAAAACCTCACGATTAATACATCGTTATAAAAGTAGAGTTGCATTATTAACAACTGATATTTGTCCAATGTATTGTAGACATTGTTTTAGAAGAAGATTTACTGGAAAATTACTGGGACCTATAAAAAATTCAGAAATAATAGAAGCCGCCAACTATATTCAAAAACATCCAGATATAACAGAAATACTTTTAACTGGTGGTGATTTATTAACATTAACAGATAATAAATTAGACTTTTTAATAAAAACATTAAGAGAAAAAAATCCAAAATTAATTATGAGAATTTGCACAAGAATGGTAATAACTCTCCCGTCTAGAATAACAGATAAACTCTTATCAATTTTTAAAAAATATAACAGTGCTCCCTTTTATCTTTTAACTCAAATAAATCACCCAAAAGAATTAGTAAAAGAATCAATTTATGCAATTAATAAATTCATTGATGCAGGAATACCTGCACTAAATCAAAGTGTAATGCTTAAAGGTGTTAATGATAATTTTGATATTATGGAAGAATTATGCAACAAATTACTTTTTAACAGAATTAAACCTTATTATGTTTTTCAAGGAGATTTAGTTTCAGGTACAGCCCATTTAAGAGTTAATGTAAATAAAACAAAAGAAATCGAAAGAGAAATGAGAAAAAGGTTATCAGGTCTAGCAATGCCTAATTTTATGATAGACTTGCCTAATGGCGGAGGGAAAGTTCCTTTAACTGATTCTTATTTAGAAGAATTTTCGAACAATTACTACATATTTAAAACTTTAGACAATGAAAAAAGAAAATACCCTCATATATAAAAAGAACTTATTTTTTTATGCTATTCATTCGATAAAATGTTTAAAGCATCATCAATAGCTTGCTTCCTAATTTGATTTCTAAGAGATTCATAATCCTCAGCATTCAATACTTGAGATTGAGCAGAAGTAAAAGTTGGAATTGATATAGATTCCCCTTTTTCTGTAGAATACTCTTCTTCAATAGCTTTAGAAACTTCAGGAACTTGAGCTACAATAGTAGCATTAATTGAAGGACTCTTATTAAGCTTTTCACTCTCGCCTTCATCTTCAACAAGGACTTTTTCAACACCTTCATCTTCAACCAAGGCTTTTTCAATACCTTCATCTTCAACCAAAGCTTTTTCAATACCTTCATCTTCAACCAAGGCTTTTTCAACACCTTCATCTTCAACCAAGGCTTTTTCAACACCTTCATCTTCAATTAAAGGTTCTTCTTTTGCACTAGAAATCTTTATAGAATCCTCTTGATTTTCAATTGATTCTATAATTTTTTTAATATCAATATCACTTATCTCAATATCAAAATTTTCTCTAATATATAATTCAATATTATCTAAAATAGGAGGAACTAAGTCATTAATAATTTGTTTTCTATATTCAATATACAATTGTTTAATATCGTCTTCACTAAATTCATCATTATCAACTTCCACTTCAACACTTTGAATAAAATCCTCTTTGTTAAGCTCAATTTCATTATAAATTTTTTCAACAACAATAGGAGTTAAAGAATCTACTAATTGAGGTAAATAGGAATTCACATCAATTGAATTTATTTCATTTTGAAGTCCATCATGTACTTTCTCATCAATCATAATTGAGAGATCAGATTTTAAACTTTTACTAAGAGATGTAGATAAATCAAATATTAAATCTGATATTTTTGTTTCCAAAGTTGGAACAAGTTGATTATCTGTATATTGCTGAACTGCTTTTTGAATCTCAGCTTTATTTGCTATAACAACTGAATTTATAAAAGATTCATCATTCAATAATGAGTCTTTTATTTTTGGTGTTACTTTTTCTGCTAATAAATCATAATTTACTTTTGGTGCGGGTAATCTAGTTGCTGGTTCACTTACTTCTAAAAGAGGAACATTTTGACGTTGTTTTGCTTCTTCTATAACATAACTTGGAGTTCCTGGCATTGTATACCATAATGCTCCAAAAGCTAAAATAGCTGCACAAATTGTAAATACTAATAAAGAAATACGTGTCGATCTTTTCATAAAATATAGTTTCGATTTTTATTAAATAAAATCGAGTCCCTCCTATTTAATTATCCTCAAAAAGTTTATTTATCATATTACTAATAAAATTATATCAAGATATATCACATCAAACAAGTTCTAAATATATAAAATATTAATTTGAAATAAAATATTTCTTTTTTTATTATAAAATTACTTTCCTTTTATAAATATATCACAATAACTAACTATTTGTCGATAAATTTCATTTTTTGTACTTTTATTTTGAATTTCATAAACTTCTTTTTCTTTTTTTAGCTCCTTAACACTTATATCTTTTTGAGCTAAATCCCTTTTAAAAAACCATATTAAGCTTCTTTTATCCCTTTTTTTTGATCTTCTATATCTAATTATAAAAGGAGCTGATACAAATATTACATGATCACACAAATCAACTAATTTCCCTCTTTGCAATATTGCAGCATTAATTATTATATCTTTTTTGCTATTATTTATGATATTTCTACACATATTCTTTATTTCAGGATGAACAATACTTTCTAATAATCTTAATTTCTCTTTAGAGGAAAAAACAATATTTCCAAGTTTTTTTCTATCAATTATGTCATTAGTTAATATATTATCATTAAAAGCATTAACAACTTCTTTTTGTTTATTTATTAAAGCTTGATGACCTAATTTATCAACATCAATAACATTGTATCCTCTATCTAAAAAAATTTTTGATATATAATTTTTACCAGAACAAGCTTTACCTGTAAGTCCGATAACTTTCATTAATGCAATTCTCCCCAACTATTCCCAGTTTCTATACTAACTCTCAAAGGAATAGATAATTTATATGCATTTTCTAAAGAATCTTTTAATATTTCTCTAACTCTATTTTCTTCTTCATTTGCCACTTCTAAAATAATTTCATCATGAACTTGCAATAATACTTTTGATTTTAATTTATTTTCTTTTAAAGCTTTATTTACTCTAATCATACCAATTTTCATTATTTCAGCAGCTGAGCCCTGAATTATAGAATTAACTGCAACCCTTTCACTAGCAGCTTTTTCTATACGATTTTTACTATTAATATTAGGAATACTTCTAATATGGCCCATTAATGTTGTTATCTTTTTATCCTTTCTAACTTGTGAAATTGTATTATCTATAAATTTTGCAACATTATTATATCTATTAAAATATGCTTTTATAAATGAACTCGCAGAACTTGTACTTATCGATAACTCTTTTGCTAATCTAAAAGCACTCATTCCATACATAACACCAAAATTTATTGTTTTTGCAACTCTTCTTTCATGAGTTGATACATCATTAATATCTTTATCAAAGATTAAAGAAGCTGTAAATTTATGAACATCTTCACCTGTTATAAAAGCATTTTGAAGTGATTCATCATTTGCTACATGAGCTAAAACTACTAATTCAATTTGTGCATAGTCAGCACTCATTAAAACACAATTCTCTTTTGGTACAAAAGCTTCCCTTATTTTTCTACCTTCTTCACTTCTTATAGGGATATTTTGTAAATTAGGATTTATTGAACTTAATCTACCTGTCGCTGTTCCAAATTGCAAAAAGGAAGTATGAACTCTTTTTGTTAAATCATTAACCACTGATGGGAAATTATCTACATAAGTAGTCTTTAATTTATTTATAGATCTATAATCTAAAATATATTCAATTATAGGATCTTCTTCTTTCAAACTCTCAAGAACATCTGTTGCTGTAGAATAACCAGTTTTTGTTTTTTTCTTCGCAGTTAAACCTTTTTCTTCAAACAAAACTTTTTGAAGTTGTTTAGTAGAGTTTACATTAAACTCATGACCACTACATTCATATATTTTTTTTAAATTTTTATCTATTCTATTATTAAATATTTTAGATAATTCTCTTAATTTATCTAATGATAATTTTATCCCTTCTAATTCCATATTAGCTAAAATAGTAATTAAAGGCATTTCAATATCAATAAAAACTTTTTTAAGATTTTTTGATAGAGATTTTTTAAAAAACTTATATAATCTAAAAGTAATATCACTATCTTCACCAGCATATGCAACAGCTAAAGATTTTTCAACATCACTGAATAATTTCCCTTTCTCTACTACATCTTTATAAGATACACATAGATAATTCAAATACTTTAATGCCAAATTATCCATTTTAAAAGAAGGTGAGCTGCTATCATATAGCCATGCGGCTATCATGGTATCAAAAACAATATTTTTTATTTCAACACCAAATCTTTTCATTACTTTATAATCATATTTAATATTATGCCCAATTATATCTATGGGATTATCAAACAAAAATTCTCTCAATATATTTCTTACATCATCATCTTCATGAATTCTCTCACCGCCACAAATGATAGGGAAATAATATGCTTCTTTTATTTTATATGAAATTGAAAAACCTACTAATTGTGCTTTCATAGGATTTTCACTTGTTGTCTCAGTATCAAAAGCCATAATATTTGTTGTTGATGAAATATCTTTTAAAAGATTTTTTAAATCTTCTAATGTATCTATTGCTTTTAAAGAAGAGGCTCCTAATAACTCAGAATCACACAAAATTTGATTTTCTTCATATTCATCACTAATATTTACTTGCTCTTCAACTTTTTTAATTTCTTCTTTACTCATTATTTTTTTAACAGCAGAAATTAAATTTCTAGAATTAATATGTTCAAAATAAGGTACAATATTTTCTAAATTGATTTTTTCTAAATTAAAATCTTCTACATTAAAAGAATCATATAAAGCCTTATCAATTTTCAACTGAACTAAATCTTTAGATAGAAATGCTAATTCTTTTGAATCTACTAATTTAGTTTTTACACCTTTAGATAAACTATCCAAATTATTATAAATATTATCTAAAGTTTTATATTTTGTTAAAAGTTTTACAGCACCTTTTGCACCAATACCTTTTACACCAGGGACATTATCACTTTTATCACCAATCAAAGACAAATAATCTACAATTTGTTCAGGTCTAATTAAAAATTCTTCTTCTACTTCACTAGGCCCAAATAATCTATAATCTTTTTGTCCTTTTTTAGGTGGACGAAGAGAATAAACATGATTATTTACAAGCTGTAATAAATCTTTATCAGCAGTAAACATAATAGCATTTAAATTTTCATTGACGACATTTTTACATAAATATGCAATAATATCATCAGCTTCTAATCCTGATTTCATAATAGTTGGAATATTAATTTTCTCTAATAAATCAATTATTATTGGAATTTGATCTTTTAAATCTTGAGGAGCATCATCTCTATTTGCTTTATACTCACTATACATATCATGTCTAAAAGTGGGTCCTTTAGAATCAAGAGCAACAACTAAATATGACGGTTTATATTTTCTAATCACCATAAACAAAGTATTAAAAAAGCCATAAATTGCAGAAATATTATTCCCATCTTTGTCAAATAAGGGATTAGTAATAAATCCATAATAAGATCTAAAAATTAATCCAAATCCATCAATTATATAAAATTCTTTTCTATTATTATCTTCACCTTCTAATAAATTTATAACACTATCAACATTAAGGGGTTGTTCTACCTCTTTAATCTTGTCTTTTGCAAATTCTAAATCTATTGTTGGCATTTCATTTTTTTCTTGAAGTATCTTCCCCTCTTCAAAATCTTTATCACTAAATAAACTATCCATTATTCCTCCAAGGAAATCGACAACATATCATAAGAGAGCTCCATATTTTTTGGCAATAATTTATTATCTCTTTGATGTTTTATTCCGTGTGCTATATGAGTAAAATAAGTATGTTTTGCACCAATTTTTTTTGCTTCGTCCACTGCTTGTTCTAATGTAAAGTGTGTTCTATGTAATCTATGTTGTAAAGCATCTAATATTAAAATATCTAAATCTTTTAAATATTCATAAGTTTCAGAATTAATATAATTACAATCAGTAAGATAAGCTACATTAAAGATTCTATATCCAAATATCTCTAATTTACCATGATTAACTACTAAAGGAGTTATTTTAAAACCCTTTATATCCTTTGTTTCATATGGAATTAATTCATTTAATGACAAGTTTGGAATAATGGTTTCATTAATGGTTCCATTAATAAAATAAGGGAATCTATAAGATATCTCTTTAATAGTTTTTTTATCACCATAAAGGGGTAGCGTTCTTTTTTTATTAGTAAAAGATCGTAAATCATCAATCCCATTTAAATGGTCTGCATGAGTATGTGTATACAAAACAGCATCTAAACTTGACAAATTTGCTCTTAGGCATTGTAGTCTAAATTCAGGTCCTGTATCGATTACTAAAGATTTATTATTTCTTTCTAATAATATACTACTTCTAAATCTATTATCTTTTGGATCTTTTGATAAACAAGTTTCACATTTACAACCAATGGAGGGCACCCCATGACTTGTCCCTGTTCCTAAAAAAGTAAGCTTATAAGACAAAAAAATTAATCTCCATCAGAGTTTATTAAATCACTCAACTCATCATCAGCATTTAATTCATTTAACATATCATCAACACTTTGACCAGTTTTTTCTTTTATATCCCTAGATAAATCTTCAACTTTCTCTAAACTATCTGATGATGCAGAAAATCCAATATTTAAATACTCACTACTAAAACTTGGAAAGAAAAAGAAAATAATAAAAAAAGTTAATACCGATAACAACAATGGTTTTATAAAAAAGTCTTTAAAGCCAAATTTTTTCATAACATCTCTCCTAACCTTTAATAATAATATCATAGAATTAAATGAATATAAATACTATTTATTATACAAGTTATTTTATTTTAGCAAAAGAAAAAGGAGGGTTATAAACCCTCCTATATTTTATTCACTAAATAAAAGTAACAATATTAAATTAATGAAATTAATACAGCAACACCAAATCTGCCATCAGCTAAATCAACTGGAGCTAAATCATCGCTTGTGAAATTACCATCAACAATATTTTGGATATTAAAACCTTGTGAAGGAACTGTATAATTTGCAGAAACAGTTAATCCACCTAATAAGAAATCAACATTTGCTTTATAAGTACAATTTGAAGTCATGAAAATATCACTAAATACAAAATCATCTCCATTAACATCTGTTACACTGCTATCATCATTAAAGTTAACTACAAATTCAGGTCCTAAGCCAACACCTAATCTAACTAGATTAAGTAAATCTAAACTAACACCAGCTGTCATTAAATTAGATACTTGATAACCTGTTTCAGTTGGGCCAATTAAAGCAATATCTGAAGCTTCTACTAATAAGAATTTTACTCTAGCTTCTGCACCAAATTTATAATTTTCAACATTAAATATATCATCTGTTGTTGAACTAGTACTAGATTCAGCACTCATTTGATATTGTGCTGTTCCACCAATACTAAAATCTAAAACTTCAGCACTTAATCCAACAGGGACGATTAAACATAATACTAAAACTAAACCTAAAAACTTTTTATTCATAATACTAACTCCTACGTTTTAATTATTTTTTTTCCGTTATATACAGTATAACTACAACTTTAAATAATTGTTACAAAAATATACTAAAAAAGCAAATAAATATTCAATATTTATTATATAGTATTTGTTATATTACTCCCATACTCAAAAGCACTTTATTTTTGTATAGTATCCTCTAGAAAAGAAATATTAAAAGCATCACTTGGCATTCTCCAATCACCACGAGGACTTAGGGTAACACTACCAACTTTTGGACCATCAGGTAAAGCTGAGCGTTTAAATTGCTGAGAAAAAAATCGTTTTACAAAAACATTTAACCATCTATCGATAATTTCAATACTATAATCATTTTCAAATGCTTTTATAGCCAATCTTCTTATTTTTTTTATGGAAAAAGAACATCTTAAAAAATAATACAAGAAAAAATCATGAAGAATATAAGGACCAACAAATTCTTCAGTTTTTTGTGAAATAGTACCATCTCCACTTGGAGGCAATAATTCTGGACTAACTGGAGTTGCAACAATATCTAACAGAGTTTTTGAAACTTTTTGATCACTAATGCTTGCACTATAAGTTACAAGATGCTTAACCAATGTTTTAGGAACAGAGGCATTAACTCCATACATAGACATATGATCACCGTTATATGTTGCCCAACCTAAAGCCAATTCAGATAAATCTCCGGTACCAATAACTAGAGCATTAAGTTTATTTGCATAATCCATTAATATTTGAGTTCTTTCTCTTGCTTGAGTATTTTCATATACAACATTATGGTTTGTCTCATCATGTTCTATATCAATAAAATGCTGATTCACTGCTTTTGCAATATCAATTTCTTTAAAAGAAACACCTAATGAAGTAGCTAGTTTTTCAGAATTAGATTTTGTTCTTTTTGTTGTACCAAAGCAAGGCATCGAAATTGTGAGAATATTTTTAAAATCAATATTTGCCTTTTTAAAAGCTCGAATAGTAACCAATAAAGCTAGAGTTGAATCTAAACCTCCTGATAATCCAATTACAGCATTTGTAGAATGAGCTGCTTTAAGCCTTCTAACTAAACCAAGAGCTTGAAGAGTTAAAATTTTTTCGCATCTTTGTTTCATAAGAGAATCTGTTTTTGGAATAAAAGGTGTTTGTGAAATAATATAATTACTTAAATCTGTTTCACTATTTTCTATCTCAAAATTTATATATTTATATCCTTGAACTTCATTATAAAAAGTATTTATCTTTCTTCTATCAAGTGATAAATGTTGAACATCAATTATTGCTGTTTGAATTTCGCCACTTCTTTCTTCCTCATCAACAAAAACTTTACCATTTTCACAAATTAGATTGTGAGCATTAAAAACTAAATCAGTAGTAGATTCGCCCTCTCCTGCACCAACATATAGATAAGCACAAATACACTTAGCACTTTGTATAGAAACTAAATTCCTTCTATAATCACTTTTAGATACTATATCATCAGTTGCAGATGGATTTGCAATTATTGTTGCACCTGCAACACAGTGATTAATACTAGGACTGTTTGGAACCCATAAATCTTCACAAATCTCAACTCCAATAATAAAATTATTAATATTATTACAATTAAATAATAAACGAGTTCCAAAATAGGTTTTTTGATTAAAAATTGTAATTTCTACATTTTCATCTTTTGGTTCTACAAACCATCTTTTTTCATAGAATTCTTGATAATTTGGTATATTTTGTTTTGGAACGATACCTAAAACTTTTCCATTATTTATAACTGCTGCACAATTATATAATTTATTATTATGAACATATATAGTTCCAATAACAGATACTATATGAGGCACGTTAGTACTAAATTCAACTATTTCTTTTAATAACTCTAATGATTTTTCTACAATACTTTGATTCAAGAACAAATCTCCAGCAGTATAAGAGGTAATACTTAGCTCTGGAAAAGTAATTAGTTTTACACCCATCCTAGCTGCATCTTTTATTCCCTTTATAATATTATTTTTATTATTTTCTAAATCAAGTGTATAATTAATTGGAGAATAAGTTGCTACTTTAATAAATCCATCTTTCATGAAAAGCCTCGCATATTTAAATATACCTTATTATCATAACTTTTTTATTTTAAGTCAAACAGGTTTTATAAATATTAAAATTAATAATATAGCAATTTATATAAAACAATTTAGAAATTTGATTGAATTTTCTTAGGATCTACATACATTTCAACTTTTCCACATTTAGGACAAACAAGAATACTAATAGTATTTAAAGAAATACCACAAATCCCTTCTTTTTGAATATATAAATCACTTTTTGTTCCTTTTAATTTATAATCTTCAATCATCTCAACATCACATGTACTACATTTTTTCATAAAATTCACCTCATTTAAATAATATAGTTATTTCATTTTTTTTAAGCAACTTTGTCACATTTACAAAATATTATATCATAAAAAATTACAACTAACGAATTAAAGGATAAAGAAATAAATCAAAATATATTTTATATGAATTATTTATAATGTTATAAGAGGCTTGTGCTAATAATTTATCATCTACTTGATAAGCTAATAATAGAGATAAGTCTTTATTACTAAATGATTGCTCATTGTATATAGGATAATCAAAATTTAACAAGCAATAAGATTTATCAAAATTTATTAACAATTTAGAGCTTAATCTTAAAGAAAGCTCTAAGTTTGCTAAATTTGTCTCTAAAGTTGGAATCAAAGAAAACATAGTATTTATTGTACCAAAGGAAACACCAAGTCCTCCTAAGATATCAATATTAGAATTATTAGTATTATATTTAACAGCAACATAATCAGAAGGTATAACCTTTAATAAATTAACCTTAGTATATGAAGATTTTTCTAAAATTGTTAATTTTTCTATATTTAATTTATTTTCATAAGAAAAACTAGCGTCCATAAATTTAGAAGAATATAAACAAATTGCACTTTGTCTTTGCTCTGTTATATCATTATTAAATAATGAAAATCTAAAGCTAAAATTATTATTATAAACACCAACTCCTATTTTAGATACTTTTTCACTAAATATTGTATTAGATTTAAAATCATCAACAGTTACTTCAAAAGGAGCAAAACCATCATCAATATTTGTTTCTCTATTAAATACTTTAAAAAAATAATATCTATCTAGAATTTGATTTTTATTAAGCTTAGTATTTGAATAATGTAATTTCACTAATGGAGGACTAATTATGAATTCATCAACAATCAAATTATATTTTTTAAACAAAGAGATTAATCTTGCAGGCATTATTGAATGAGGAAAAAAATAACTTTTTTCCTCAGAATTTAATAAAGTTGAAAACACATCTCCAAGAAATGAGGAGCAATTATAATTAAAAAATTGATATTTTAAATCCCCTTTACTATATTCATAAAATATATCAATTAAATTATCAATTTTTTCACTTGCAATATTAGTTTTATACAAAAATAATGTTCTATTTTGCCCAATATTATAGCGCTCAGCTAGTTCATTAAATTTTCTAACATCTGTATAACCATTTAGTCCAATAGTTGCACCATTTACTATTTTTTCTAATTTCGATTGACTCTCATGATATGCATAATAATTTAAAGCAATAGCACTATTTAAATCTTCACCATTTGCTAAAACTACAAAAGAATGTGCTCCTAAGGAGCCAATATGTTCTATTGTTGGACTTGCTGCTGCAATATAAATAGTATCAAATTGATGAGATTTTATATCATCAATTGAATAATTATAATCAATAAAATTTACATATTTACTCTCATCACTAACAGCAAAAAGAGAATATATTGAAAATAATAAAAAACAATTTATAAAAAAGAAAAACTTAGGCATATTTTTTCTAGATTTTTTTAACACAGTTCCTTCCACCATTTTTAGCTAAGTATAGAGCTTTATCTGAAATATCAATTAAATAATTAGTATCAACATTATTATTTGGTTTTGAAAATGTATAACCTAGGCTTAAAGTTAATATACAATTTTCTGATTCCCTAAATTCTATTTTTAGTTTTCTAATTTCATCAAGAATATAATATGCTATATTATCTAACTTCTCTTCATCAATTCCATAATAAAAAGCAATAAATTCTTCTCCTCCATATCTAAAAAAATCTAACTGTTTTTCGCTAGCTATTTTAATAAATAATCTAGATATGGTTTTTAAACAAATATCACCTTCAATATGCCCTTTGCTATCATTATAAAGTTTGAAATAATCAATATCCATCATTAAGACACCATTGATATTTATTCCATCATTTATAACATTTTCACTTTCTTTTATGCGTAAATACATTAATCTTCTATTAGGTAATTTTGTTAAAAAATCTATATGCTCATTATCTTTTAATTCTCTTTGATTATCAAAACTAATTAATTTAATATGTCTATAATTATTTCCCAAAATAAAACCAATGGTGGTAAAACAAGTTAAATTGATAACATCATTTAAAGCAATATTAAAAGGTTTTACAATAAAAGTTGTAACACTATAAATGATAAAGAATAATAAAATAAAACCATTAACTCTAAAAAAGTTATCAGGAATAAGTAATGGCAATAATGCTAATAAGACAACAACACTAGTCGCTAAAGCATTGGGGTGTGTAATTGCCCCAATATAAGTAAAAAACAGGAATATGTAAGTTGAAGCAATATAATAAGTTATTATATGCAAATTATAACTATCAGACTTTAATACAATTAAATAAGAAACTAAACTTATAAATGATCCAATAGAATACATTACTATAACTTCTATATCCGGTTTTGTATATTGTGATATCACAACTAATAATAAAAATAAAACAAAACAAACGGGTAAAATAATCTCAAGAAGTCTATCCAAATCATCTTGTACTGCTTCTTTATTATTTTTTATTAATCTACTTTCTAATTGAAAATATTGTCTAATTCTTTTTATAGTATGAATAAAAAACCCCCGATACTATAAGTTATTGTATATCATTACAATACATTAGAGAATACTCATATTTTTGTTAAATGTCTACAATTATTTTAATCTTATAATATTATATAAACTAAATTAATATATTTAAGAAAAAATTATGG
>CAZPTG010000040.1:0-13621 GCA_964589355.1 uncultured Spirochaetaceae bacterium | reverse complement strand
CAACTTTACTTTTTCTTCTAATTCCAGCTGTATCTAAAACAGTAAAATCTGTACCTTTATATTCAAAAGCACCTCTTACTACATCTCTTGTAGTTCCTGCTATATCAGAGACTATAGAAACATCCTCACCTACTAAAAGATTAGCTAATGTACTTTTCCCTGTATTTGGTTTCCCTAATACAGCAATTTTAACAGTTTCTATTTCTTCAGGAGCTTCAAATCTTTCTTCTAAATTTAGAAGACCCAAAAGAGTATCTTCAAGCTCTTCTATGCCATGACCATGTGCTGCACTAATTCCTACCACTCTTTGAAATCCGTAAGAATAGTATTCCCATAACAAATCCTCACGATTTGTATCATCTATCTTATTAATTACAAGTAATATTTTTTCATTATAAGCTCTTAACTTATCAATAAGTATCTCATCTTCAGCGGTTACATTCATACAGTCCATCATTAATATTATAATATCGCTATTATCTAATAATGATAAACTTTTTTTAGAAACTAAATCATCTAGTCCCTCAATTTCTTGTTTTACTCCACCACTATCTACTAATGTAACATAATGATTACCAAGTAGACATCTCTCTGGAATAGGATCTCTTGTTACCCCTGGGGTAGGATCTGTGATTGCTCTTCTTTTTCCTATCAATCTATTGAATAATGTAGATTTACCTACATTAGGCCTACCAATTATTGATATTACAGGTATTTGTTGATTATCCATATTTTTTTGTAGTTTAAACTACTCTCCTTATCAAAATTATTTACTCTATTTAAAGAGTATGTGATTTTGGTAAATGCTCAAATCTTTTGCTCATCCATTCTTTTATGTAGTTTACTATTTGAGTTGAAGAATTCATTTTTAATACTTTATTAGCCATTTTAGTCGCTTCTTTATAATCAACTGATCTTAAAATCTTTCTTACTTCTAATAAAGAAGAAGGGCTCATACTAAATTCATCTAAGCCCAATCCTGCTAATAATACAGTAGCATAAGGATTACTTGCCATCTCTCCACACATCCCTATTGGAATATTAGCCTTATGTGCATTATCGATTACAACTTTTATAAGCCTTAAAACTCCAGGATGAAATGGTTGATATAAATATGCAATTTTCTCATTTCCTCTATCAACTGCTATAGTATATTGTATTAAATCATTCGTTCCTATAGAAAAGAAATCAACTCTTTTTGCTAACTCATCAGATATAAGGGCAGCAGAAGGAACTTCAATCATTGTTCCAATCTTTATATCTTCATCAAAAGGAGTATTACTTGCTCTAAGTTCTTCTTTAACTTGGTTAAATACTAATAATGTTTTCTCTAACTCATCTAATCCACTAATCATTGGAAACATTATATGAAGTTTACCATAAATGGAAGACCTAAGCAAAGCTCTAAGCTGAATTCGAAAAATATCTTTTCTCTCTAAACAAAACCTAATTGCCCTCCATCCTAAAATAGGATTTTCTTCATCTATTCCAAAAGATGTTAAAGCTTTATCTCCACCAATATCGATAGTCCTAATAGTAACAGGCCTATTATCCATAGATTGTAAAACTTTTTTATAAGTTTCAAACTGAATATCTTCTTTTAACAAACCATTTTTTTGTAAAAACAAAAACTCACTTCGAAACAAGCCAATACCAGAAGCCCCTTTATCTATTGAATTCATTATTTCATCAGGAGTTTCAATATTTGCTTTTAATTCATAAGTTTTTTTATCAGGAGATATTACTGGTAATTTTGAGACTGTTAATAAATCTTTTAGATGAATATCCCAATTGTGTTTTATTTTATCAAATTTATTTTTTACATACCATTCAGGCCTTATTATAATTTGACCTTCATTTCCATCTAATATTACTTCATCTCCATTTCGAGCTTTTAAACTAG
Organism: uncultured Spirochaetaceae bacterium; assembly: GCA_964589355.1. Taxonomy (GTDB): domain Bacteria; phylum Spirochaetota; class Spirochaetia; order Sphaerochaetales; family Sphaerochaetaceae; genus Pleomorphochaeta. The sequence goes on along the minus strand of CAZPTG010000040.1, from coordinate 11,718 downwards.
CACTATTTAATCCTAGGACTGTTGGAATTCCAAAAGATCTTGCAAAAATTGCTACATGAGAGGTTCTCCCTCCTGTATCAACAGCTATAGCTTTTATCCATTTTTTTTGGATAGTTAGCATCTCAGATGGCAATAAAGAATCAGCAACCAAAATAACTTCTTCATTTATAGTAGAAAGTTTACGAGTTCTTTTTTTTAAGATATTTTCAATAATTAATCTTGAAATATCACTCATATCCATTGCTCTATCTCGAATCATCTCAATTTCACTAGCTTCTAAAGTTGCAATTAATGAAGCACTAACACTTTCAACAGCCCAAGCAGCATTTTGATAATGAATTTCAATTGCATCTTTAATCTCAGAAATAAATTCAGGATCTTGTAACATTATAATATGAGTTTCAAGTATTTCTTTTTTTGTTTCATCAACAATAGAATTAAATAATGTTTGAGTTTCATTAATGCTACTTTCAACAGCATTTTCAAACTTATTTAATTCAGCCTTAACCATTTCTGGTTCAATTTTTTCTTTACTAACTTCAAGTAAATTATGAGTGAAAACTAAAACTTTTCCACTAGATATTCCGCTTGAAGCAGCTATTCCATTGAGTATTCTCATAGCATTTATTTTACGTTCTATTTTTTACCTTGTAAAGTATCGATTATTATAATTATTTATTATAATATAAAGATATGAAAAGATTTCCTTTTGACAATAAAAATAAAAATAAAAATTTTATTATTATTTTCTCTATCTTTCTTATTTTAACTGTTCTTGAAGTGTTTTTTTTCTTACCTAAAGTTAAAAAGGCTCTAAAGGAAGCTAATGCTTTTGCTTTGATAAATGAAGCAAAACAAAATAAAGAAGATTCTCTTTATAGAGATTATACTTTATTCTTTGTTTCAATGGATAATAATATAATCGCTTTTAATTATAAAGGATCAAAAAGATATGATTATATTCATGACATCTATGAATATCAATTAAAATCTCCACCATTAAATGCTTTGAAAAAATATTGTGTAACTCTTATTCCTCAAGAAACTAAATTAATTGGTGTTAGTCATAAATCAAAAGCTATATATTTAAATGTTTCCAAAGAAATTTTAGAAAGTAAAAACTTTTTGCTATGTTATAATCAATTAAAAGCTCAATCCCTATCAATTGATAAAGAAGCTAAATTTTTCTTATTAATAGAGGGAGATTTGTACAATAAAAATAAAGAATTAGTTAAAAAATATTCTTAATTTTATCTAGACGATTGACTCTTAAAAATAAAAATATTGATTCAAACAAATATGATAATACATATGAGAGTGATGCTATATAAACACCTGCAACTTTTATATATATTGGTAATACAATTATTGATATTAATAGAGTTGCTACATTAATAAAAACACCTATAGTAATTGATTTAGTTTCTCTTATTGAAACAAAAGTCGCTCTAAAAAAAGCTATTCTTGCTGAAATAAAAGGTAGAAATACTAATAAGGCTAATGAAATAGGTAAATATTTTAACAATTCTTGAGGTAATTTTGAAACATCTACAAACCATAAATTTAGAATAGGTTTAAAAAAATATATAAATATAAAAAGTAATGTTAATGAGATTGATACATTATTAACAAAAGATTTAATAGTTTTTATATTTTCTTTTTTATATTCTGCAATAATGATTTCTTGTAATGATTGACCTATTGAAGTAAATAAAAATAAATAGGCTAATATAACAGGCCATATTGCCAATGATTCTATTGGATATAATCCTTTAGTAATACCTAAATTTAATAAAGGTCTTACACCTAAAGTAATCCAAGATGTAATTGCTAAAGGCATATAAAAATGAATCATTTGCTTTAAATTTAAATTTTCACTATCACTCTGAGGTAAATTATCTAATATAGGTTTTGCAAAAATAAATGCAGAAATCATTCCAGAGATAACACCTAAAGATAAAGTAAGTCCCCCAAGAAGAGCCCCTCTAATATTTAAATACCTTAATCCAATAAATAATATGAAAAAAGCTAATGTAATTCTAATATACATAACAATAGGAACAAATTTACTCCTATTATGTTTTATCATTATACCTTGCCATAATCGTCTATAACCAATAGTAGGAGACCATGGAATCATTAAAACAAAACACCAATAAGCACTATCAATTAATTTCTCAGGAAGATTAAAAACTTTTTCTGCAGTATAATTAAATAATAATGGAATACAAAATAATAAATGAACAGCCAAAGTAATTATTGCTAATATATTCATGACTTTTAATATTTTTTTATAAGAACTTACACTTTTTGTTATTGCTGTACCAGCAGATAACATTTGCACAACAGGGCCTTCTATAAATAAGGCTAATGCAAAAGAATAACCAAATGCTGCTAATTGATTAGTTGCATCTGGCAATCGTGATATAAAACTAGTAATCATAGGTTGTTCACTAGCCATAACTATCCACATTATAGCTAATGGAATCCATGATAAAAATAACTTTTTCTTTGTAACGCTCATAGTAAATGCAAGTCTATATATATAGAAGGCTAATGTCTAGCTTTTATTAGTTTAAAATTGTATTTATTTTCTTTTCAAATAACGATCGAGAGATTCCATTATCTTTATCCAATAATGATAAAAATTCTACATTACCTTTTCTTCCCTTTATGGGACTTAATATAATATCTTTAACATATACATTATCATCTTTTAAAATATCAAAAACATGCATTAAAGTACTTTTTAATAGAATATTATCTTCAACTACACCAGAAAAACTCTCTTCAAACTTTGCGATTTCAAATTGTGGCTTTATTAAACAAATTAATTTTGAATCTTTACAAAGTGATAAAATATGTGAAGCTGCATTTTTAACTGATCTAAAAGATAAATCACATACCGCTAAACTAGGTTGAGGGTCTAACGATTCTAGATGCATAATATTTTGTTTTTCATGAACTATTATTCTATCATCATTTCTCAATTTCCAAGCTAATTGATTATAACCAACATCAACACAATGAACTAATTTTGCTTCATTTTGTAATAAGCAATCACTAAAACCACCAGTTGAAGATCCTGCATCTAAAATTACTTTATCTCTCACATCAAAATCAAAAATTTCTAATGCTTTTTCAAGTTTGAAGCCGCCTCTAGATACATATTTATTTAAAGACAATTCAATTTTTGAATCTTTATCAACTAATACTTTATTATTACTTACCAACTCATTATTTACAAATACATTTTTACACATAACAAAAGCTGTTAATTCATCTTTATTATATTGTGGATATTCTTCTTTTAATTTTTGTAATATTGGAATTTTTTTTGCCATATTCTATACCAAAAAATGTTTATTAATTCTATTAATAGATAAAGCTTTAGAGGACTCACAATCAATTTCTATAGCTACCCCATTTATAACTGGTGCTGTAGAATGTATTTGTGTTCTTATTGGCATTTGGGTTAACTGTTTTTTTATTGAAATTTCAGGATCAGAGCCTATAACACTGTTGCTTGGACCACAAAGCCCTAAATCAGTAATAAATGCTGTTCCATTTTTTAAAATCATCTCATCTGCTGTTTGAACATGTGTGTGTGTACCTACAATAGCACTAACCTTACCATCTAAATACATAGCTAAAGCTTTTTTTTCTTCATGATTTTCTGCATGCATATCAATTAAAATTATATCACATTTGCTTTTCATCTTTCTAATTTCATCTTCAGCAGTTTTAAAAGGACAATCTATTTGTGGAAGACTTATTCTACCTTGCAAATTAATAACACCAAATTTTATTCCATTATTTTCAATAATTGTTGAACCATGGCCAATTGTTTTTGAAGGATAGTTTAAAGGCCTTAATAACTTATTATCATTTTTTAATGATTCTAATATTTCATCTTGTTGCCAAATATGATTTCCACTAGTAATAACATTGGCTCCTAAAGAAAAAATTTGATTTTTTTCACTTTCATTAAGACCAAATCCATTAGCTGCATTTTCACCATTAATTACAACAAAATCTGCTCTATAATCTTTTATCATTTGATTTAGACCAATAAATAAAGCTCTCATACCAGGTTGTCCACAAACGTCACCCAACATTAAAACTGTAACTTTTTTACTCACAAAAACATCCCATTTATTAAAAAAGAGGCTAATTAAAGCCTCTATTAATTATCTTGCATATTCAATAACACGCATTTCTCTTATTATTGTGACTTTAATCCTACCGGGATATCGCAATTCAGCTTCTATTCGAGAAGCTATATCTTTAGCCATATTCTTTGAATCATCATCACTAACACTTGCATTATTAACCAAAATTCTTAGCTCTCGCCCAGCTTGAACAGCAAATGCTTTTTCTACGCCATCAAAACTTTCAGCAATTTTTTCTAAACTTTCTAATCTTTTTATATAATTATCTAAAGTTTCTCTTCTTGCTCCAGGTCTTGCAGCACTAATAGCATCAGCAATTTGAACAATAATTGCTTCAGGAGATTTTGGTTCAACATCATTATGATGCGCTAATATCGCATTTATAATAATATCATCCTCACCTAGTCTCTTTGCATGTTCAGATCCTAATTCAGCATGGCTAGCATCACTTTCAGTCTCAATTCCTTTACCAATATCATGTAATAAACCAGCTCTCTTAGCAATTTCAGGATCAGCGCCTACTTCACTGGCTATCATACCAGATAATACAGCAACTTCACGAGAATGACTTAGTACATTTTGGCCATAACTAGTTCTAAAATATAGACGTCCTAGAGCCCTAATCATTTCTTGGCTCATATTATGGATTCCCATATCAAAAACTAATTTTTCACCTTCATCAGCAATAGTTCTGTTAACTTCTTTTGCAACTTTGTTAACAACTTCTTCTATTCTTGATGGGTGAATTCTACCATCTTGTACTAATCTTTCTAAAGCTACTCTAGCAATTTCTTTTCTAACAGGATCAAAACACGAAATTACAACAGCTTCAGGAGTATCATCAATAATGATATCAACACCTGTTAATGTTTCTAATGTTCTAATATTACGACCTTCTCGTCCAATAATCCTTCCTTTCATTTCATCACTTGGTAAGCTAACAGATGTTATAGAAACATCTCCACTTACTTCAGTTGCCATTCTCTGAATAGATGTCAAAACGATATCTCTAGCTAATTTATCAGATTTCAACTGTGCTTCCTGCTCAATTTTGTTAATTAAACTTTGAGCATCTCGCTTAGCATCCTTTTGCATAGATTCAACAATAAGGTCTTTTGCCTCATCTTGACTCATACTAGCTATCTTTTCTAACTCCATCATCACAGAGTTTTCACGTTTCTCTAAATCTACTTCAGTTTTTTCAATAACTTTTTTTCTATCTTCGAGTTGATTCTTAATGGTATCTAATTCAGCTAATTTTCGTTCAGCATTTTCTTCTTTTTGAAGAATTCTTCTTTCAGAACGTTGTAATTCACTTCTTCTTTCCCTTGCTTCTCTTTCACTTTGTTGTTGTTCTTTCAACAACTGGTCACGAGTTTCAAGAATAAGTTCCTTACTTTTTGCTTCAGCTTCTTTTACTGCTTCTGCGTCCAAACGTCTTACTTTTTGTTCTACAGAAGTTAGTTTAAATTTCGAATACAGCCATCTTCCGATAAATCCAAAAACGGCACCAAGAACAACAAGAAGGAGATATATTAATAGTTTCATAATGATTTCTCCTTAGTTGCAATTGGTTCAATATTATTCAACTACTGTTAAATTGTCAAGTTTTAAAGACATAAAAAACCGCTACCTATAAAGGTAACGGCTTAGTCAATAACTGACAAAAGACAGTAAAAATATAATTACATTAATTTATTACTTATCTTTTTTCTCAAATTTAATTTTGAGATTAATTGTATTTAGAGCTTAAAGGCTTTTTCTCCTTCATTCTAAATACGCTGATCACTTGCGTGAATCAATTTACTTTTCCTCTTTTTCCCCTGTTTTTTCAACAAGTTCTAAAATTACCATTTCAGCTGCATCACCAAGACGATAACCTGTTTTTAAAACACGAGTATATCCACCTTTACGATCAACATTAAGAGGAGCAATTTCTGTAAAAAGCTTATTAAGAACAGCTGGGTCCTTAATATCCTTTGCAACAATACGGCGATTATGAACACTATCTTCTTTTGCTCTAGTGATCATTTTTTCGACCTTTCTACGTACTTCAAGAGCCTTAGCTTTTGTAGTCTCAATTCTCTCATAACGGAGAAGTGAGGTTGCCATGTTACGTAACATAGCATCACGTTCTGCAGTAGTTCTGCTTAACGCATTGAAACCAAATCTATGTCTCATTATCTTCATCCTTGTTACTAGGTACATTTATAGTATTTTTTAAAACACTGTAATCAGTCATACCAAGACTAAGATTCCACTCTTTAAGCTTATCCTTAATCTCTGTAAGTGACTTCTTACCAAAGTTCCTAGTTTTTGCAATTTCATCTTCAGTTTTCTTCGTTAAATCACCAATAGTTCTAATATTAGCATTTTTCAAACAGTTACTAGAACGAACAGTTAATTCTAATTCTTCAACAGAAGTATTTAAGATTTTTTTAATCTTTTCTTCTTCTTCATCAACTTCTTCTTCACTATTAACTAAAGCTTCATCAAAATTAATAAATACTGAAAAATGATCTTTTGCAATCTTAGCTGCTTCAGCTAAAGCATTAACTGGGGCAATGGTGCCATCTGTATAAACTTCAAGAATCAACTTATCGTAGTCGTTTCTATAACCTACACGAGTTGGTTCAATGGAATATTTAACACGAGTTACAGGAGAAAAGAAAGCATCTAAAGCAATAACTCCAATTTCTTCAATATATTTCTCATTAACTTCGGCTGGGACATAACCTCTACCTAAATCAATTTGAATTTCCATCTCAATATTCGCATCGTCCATCATTGTGAAAAGAACTAAATCTTTATTTGTAATTTCTACTTGATCTCGTTCAAAATTCTTACCGGTAACAACGCCGGGTCCTTTACACTCAATTAGAAGATTAACACCTTCACAATCTTCGGGCATACTAATCTGTAATTTCTTAAGAGAAGAAATGATATCCGCAATATCTTCACGAACACCAGGGAGTTGATCATATTCACTTGAAATTAAATGTGGTACACCTTCTTCATTAAAGCTTGTGAACTTAACAGCAGTAACTGCATAACCCTGAATTGAAGATAGAAGAACTCTTCTGAGCGTATTTCCTATAGTTGTACCAAATCCACGTTCGAAAGGATATGCAACGAATTTTCCATAATTTGATTCAACTGCACTATGCTCAAAATTAGTTCCCTTGGGTTTTTTAAAGCCCTTCAAAAGGTTTTTGCGTGCCATGGTTACTCCTTAAAGTCTGGATATGCAGATCTAAAATCTGCTTTGGCGTAGGTATGACTCACTAGGAGCCAAACCATTGAAAACAGCATTCCAAGAAAACATCTTGGATATGCTTCCTAATAATTAAACTCTACGTGTTTTTCTAGGACGACAACCGTTGTGTGGGATTGGTGTTACGTCACGAATTGAACGAACTTTTAATCCTAAGACGCCAAGAGCTCTAATTGCACTTTCGCGTCCTACGCCAGGTCCTTTTACAAATACATTAACTTCACGAAGACCATAATCCATAGCCTTCTTTGCAGCTGTTTCACAAGTTACTTGAGCTGCATAAGGAGTTGATTTTTTTGCTCCACGGAATCCTAAACCACCAGCAGAAGACCAAGAAATAGTATTTCCTTCTAAATCTGTCATGGTTACGATTGTATTGTTGAAAGTAGCCTGAATGTATACATTGCCATCGTAGACTGTCTTTTTAACTTTACGTTTTGCTTTCGCTTTTGCATTAGCCATGTTCTATCTACTCCTTATTTCTTCTTACCTGCAACGGTTTTCTTCTTACCTTTACGAGTTCTAGCATTAGTTTTAGTCTTTTGCCCTCTTACAGGTAATCCTTTTCTGTGACGTAAACCGCGGTAACAACCGATGTCCATAAGTCGTTTGATATTCAAGGCAATCTGTGTACGTAGACGACCTTCAACCGTATAATTTTCTTCGATTTCATGACGTAAAACTGTCAATTCATCGTTTGATAGTGTATTAATTCTAACATCTGGATCAATATTTGTTGTTTTACAAATATCAATCGCTGATTTTGTGCCGACGCCAAAGATATACGTTAAAGAAATTTTAACAGCTTTGTTCGGCAGGTCAACACCTGCAATTCTTGCCATTATTTGGCCTCCTATATTTATCTAATCATAGAGAGGTGGCTTTACGCCGAACCTTACTTTTGTCTTTGCTTATGTTTTGGGTTTTCACAGACAATGCGAACAACACCATTTCTTCTGATAACTTTGCACTTGTCACATATTGGTTTGACACTTGCTCTGACTTTCATGTTAAGCTCCTATTTTTTTCTTGCCTTAGATTGGCTAAAAATACCAGTTTGATGATGCATTTTCATAACACCTTCAACTTGTCTCATTGTATCTAGGTCAACACCTACCATAATAAGTAGTGATGTACCACCAAATAACATAGCAACAGTTGGTGGGAAGTTAAAGAACTTCTGTACTATTGTTGGAATCAATGCAATAAAAGCTAAGAAAATAGATCCTGGTAATATAACTCTGTTAATAACCTTTGTTAAATATTCCTCAAGTTTCTCACTTCTAACTCCAGGAACAGAACCACCATTTTCACGAATCTGCTTAGCCATTTCTACAGGATTCATAGTAACTTGTGTATAAAAATATGCAAAACCGATAATCAACAGAGTATATATGATAATGTAGGGGATACCCTGAGGATTTAACCAATTTGCAAAATTTGCTAACCATCTCACTTCAGAACCTAAACTAGATGCAATTTGAAGTGGGAATGATAATAATGCCGAAGCAAAGATAACCGGAATAACACCACTAGGGTTTAATTTAACAGGAATATATGTGCTTTGAGCACCATACATTCTTCTACCAACTACACGTTTCGCATAATTGACCGGAATCTTTCTTTCACCTTGTTGTTCATAAACAACCATGGCAATAACAATTATAAACATTGCTAATACTACAAGTAATGCAATTGGATTAAAGCTACCATCTTGAACTCCTTCAAATAGAGTTACTAAAGCTGATGGGATTCTTGCAACAATACCAGCAAAGATTAATAAACTAATACCATTTCCAACTCCAAATTGAGTAATTTTATTACCAAGCCATACTAGGAACATACTACCTGTTGTTACAGATAACATTGCTACCAAGGTAAATGGTAGACGATTCATAGTCATTGAACCAGGAATCGAATTAGCATAAATTGTTATAACATACGATTGAATTAAACAAACAACTATTGTTCCATATCTAGTATATTGTTGAATTTTCTTTGATCCTTGAGGATCTTGAGCGAGCTTTCTTAAACTAGGCACTACAATCATTAACAATTGTAAAATAATTTGAGTACTAATGTAAGGCATTACACCTAACATAAATAACGAGAAATTAGAAAATGCACCGCCGGAAAAGAAATTCAAATATTCAGTAAAACCAAAATTATTAGAATTACTCTGAGATAAGAAATATTGCTGTAGAACCTGGACGTCAATACCTGGAATAGGTATAACCGCTCCCAACCTACTGATAAACAGTAGGAGGAAAGTGATTAAACTTTTTCGTCTTAACTCCTGGATTCTCATCATTTCAACTAGGGAGTTTGTCATTTAGATCAACCTTTTTGTTATTTTATTTCGCCACCAGCAGCAGTTATTTTTTCAACTGCACTTGCTGAAACCTTCAAACCTTCAATAGTTAATTTTTTAGTTATTTCACCATTAGATAAAATCTTAGCTTTAGTACTGTGACCTTTAATAAGATTTACTTTTTTTAATGAATCTAAATTAACTACTGCTCCATCCTCAAATTTTTCACTAATAGCATTTAAAGATATAACTTGATATTCATCTTTAAAAGGATGGTTAGAAAACCCTTTACGTGCTAAACGTCTGAATAAAGGCATTTGACCACCTTCAAATCCAATACGTACACCACCACCAGAGCGTGAATTTTGTCCATCATGGCCTCTTCCACAAGCACGACCTTTTGATGAAGCTCCACGACCAACAATAGTTTTTTTTGTATTTGCACCAAAAGGTGCTTTTATTTGACCTACATTTGCCATCTTACATCTCCTCAACTTTTACAAGGTGAGCAATGACGTTTACCATGCCAAGCATATCTGGAGTTGCATCGATAACTACACTGCTATTAATTCTTTTTAAACCAATTGCTTTAACAGTTCTGCGTTGCTTTGGTAAAGTACCTGCAACACTACGAGTTAAAGTAACTTTAAGTTGTTTTGCTTTTTCAGCCATCATTAACCCCACATGTTTTTAAGAGTTTTACCTCTATTCTTAGCGACTTGGCGAGCATCAAATAAGTTTTCGAATGCAACAAAAGCAGCTTTTACTGTATTTACAGTGTTCTTAGAACCTAATGATTTACCTAAGATATCAGTAATACCCACAGCATCACAAATAGATCTAACAGCTCCACCAGCAATTACACCAGTACCTGGAACAGCAGGTTTAATTAAAACACTAGCGCTTTTGAAATCACCAATACATTCATGAGGTACAGTTCCATTTTTAAGAGGAACAGTTATCATACTTGCTTTTGCACGATCAACAGCCTTACGAATAGCATCTGTTACATCATTTGCTTTACCAAAACCATAACCAACTTTACCTTTTTGGTCTCCAACAACAACTAATGCTGAGAAAGAGTATCTTCTACCACCCTTTACAACTTTGGATACACGGTTAAGTTTAATTAATTTTTCAACGTATGCGTCTTTTTTATCTTCTCTTTTTCTTGATCTTTCCACGGTAACCTCCTAGAAATTAACGCCGGCACTTCTTGCGCCATCAGCGATACTCTTCACAATACCATGATAGAGGTAGCCATTTCTGTCAAATACACATGTTGTGATATTTTTCTCGATCATCCTCTTACCAATCACCTCACCTAGCTTTGAAGCATCAGCTGTACAGTTTTTTAAACCTTTTAGTTCTGTTTCAACTGTATTTGCAGCAACTAAAGTCTTACCTACAGTATCATCAATAACTTGAACATACATATGGTGATTACTACGAAAAACAGTCATCCTCGGTCTGCTGGCAGTACCGGAGATGCTTTTTCTGATATGAAGCTTACGTTTTCTAAGCTTTCTTTGCTTATCAATTATTCTATTCATCTCTTACCTACTGATTATTTTCCGGACTTACCGACCTTGCGACGAATAACTTCATTCTCATATTTTACACCTTTACCTTTATAAGGTTCAGGTACACGTAGAGAACGAATCTCCGCAGCAGTTTGACCAACTAACTGTTTATCTATTGCAGAAACAGTAACTTTATTTTGACCTTCAACAGAAATTGTAATTCCTTCTGGTATTACAAATTCAATAATGTTTGAATAGCCTAAGTTAAGAATTAATAAATTACCCTTAACTTCTGCACGATATCCAACACCATTAACTATTAAAGTTTTTGAAAAGCCTTTTGTTACACCTAGAATCATATTGCTTAATAATTGACGGTATAAACCATGATAGCTACGGCTAGCTTTTGATTCGTCTTTGCGAGTTACTATGATTTCT